>NZ_JBHSQV010000163.1:0-39947 GCF_042658665.1 Marinicrinis lubricantis | reverse complement strand
GTGAAAGCGACAAATTACACTGAGCCTGAACAATTTTATTGTCAGGCTAGCGTCTTTAGGCGCAGTTTGGCAACAGGGGGTTATACCCCCAGAGCAAACCACCCGTTGGACGGGTGGTTATGATTTTAGTCCGAATGTCACATGTTGGCATCAAACTTTTCGGCGTACTTCCGTACAGGTGAGTAAGCGTTGATAGCATCAACTGTCCAGAATATAAGAAGATCGCCCTCCACCTTGCCAAGCAAGCTGGAGGACAACCTTGGTGTTTAGTCGTTTTTTTTTCATTTTTTGTTTATAATGAGAAACCCATTATTAGTTGGGTTTCTTGACAAGCTGATACCTTACTTTTTATCTACTTCCCCTTTTATTATTCTACAAACTCATTTATGAACTTTTTCTAAAGTAATTACCAATTAACCTTATAATTTAATTGAAGCTCGTCTGCGGACATTCCCCTGATCCCCCAATTTTGCTTTGGGGTTTCGAATATCGTAATTTCAAGGTCATTCGGCTTTATACCCGCATATTCGCCGATTCGCTGGAATAACAGTTGAATGAACTGTTTTTTAGCCTCAACGGACCTTCCCTCAAACATACTGACTTCAATGATGGTATACGCATCTGAGCGGCCATTTGCAAACATAAAGTCCTCTTTCCGCATCGGGAAAAACCGGTGGAACCTTTTGTCTGGAGGATATTGAAAAGCATCGACTACACAGGAGTGGATGACCTCCGAAATTTTTTCCTTCATCGGATTCAACCTCTCATCTACACCATACACTTTAATTTGCGCCATGTTCTCAGCTCACCTTTCTATTTCCGACTTTACTCAGCTCGAATAACATTATAAACTTTTCCAGCCTTATCGTCATTAAGCATAGCCTAAATGATTCTTCATATTGAGAGAACAAGCCATAAGTGTCGAGTCCTTTTCCATGTGTCTTGTTTAGACGGTTGGACATCTCGATACCAACTGGAAGCAATACGCCGATCAGGCTGCATAAGAGCAGACCAATGGCTGTCATTTTTTTGAAATGCACATGGAATAAAATAGGCACTAGGAAACCATAAGGGATAAACATGACGATATTCCCAACGATATTTTTCATCATATATCGAAAGTCCTCAGTCCAACGAAAAAGGTCTCCCGTATGAGGAGACCTTCCTAATCCCATAATTCCGATTAAAACTGAACCAGCTGCAATATAATCGATGACAACCCGAAGCAAATGCTGACGAGACATAAAAAGGCAACGATCTGAATCGGTTTCAGGCCTAATCTCAGCAGCCTATAATGCGCTTGACTGGCATCCGCCTGATAAATCGGCTGCTTGCGGATTAATCGTTTCAATACGACATAAATATTATCGAAAATCGGTACCCCGAGAGCGAGTACAGGGATGAAGATCGACAGCACCGTCGCCTGCTTTAACACGCCGTCGAGCGCAATGACACTAAGAATAAATCCTAAAAAGGTCGCACCCGCATCACCCATAAAAATTTTCGCCGGCGGCTTATTGTATTTCAAGTACGCCAACGCCACCGCAACGATAACCATCGCCATCAGAGCCGATTCCCCTTGTCCTGCCATCAGAGCCACAATGAATAAGGTCGTCGCGGAAATGGCTGACAATGCGCCTGCAAGACCATCCATCCCATCTGAGAAGTTGATCACCGTCGTGACGCCGAAGATCCAAAGCACGGTTAAAATAAACTGCAGCCACACCGGCAGCAGAACATATTCGCCGTCCAACGGATTGACGAATCCTGTGAAGGCGATGCCTGAGGCATATACAATGACTGCAGGCATCAGCTGCACAATGAGCTTCGGCAGCACAGGAAAATCTTTCCCCTTCGTCTTATACCAGTCATCCAGCGTCCCGATCACCAATAAAATGATCGAGCCGAGAATGATGGCGCCCGTCTGCATGGAGAAGTCCCGAGACACGATCAAATAGCTGAATACGAAACCGATAAAGATCGCATAACTGGCGGTCAAAGGAATCGGTTCCTTATGTATTTTCCGCTCTACGTCTTGACGCGGCCGGTCTACAAAATCAATTTTAAAAGCTAATTTTCTTAATGGAGGAATCAGTACATACACAATCGAAAATGCCATAATAAATGAGATGAAATATTGCAATAACATCCACTCCGAATGATAGAATACGAATCCGAAATACGAACCTCGCCAAGCCATGGCGAATTCATCAAAATTCTACCACAGCGGTACTGCGTCAGCAAGCTCGTTTCCTATCAAAACATGATGGTTTGGCATGAATTGTCATGCATTCTGTCGGCATAAGGTGTAAGGCACAATAAATTAAAATTCGATTCCCTTGACTGCTTTTACACCCTCTTCGTAATAATGCTTGACCGGTTCCATGACCGTGACCAGGTCGGCACATTCGATGATTTCGGGCTTCGCGCTTCGCCCCGTCATAACAAGGTGCATTCCAGTTGGTCTCTTCTCGATGAGTTCCAGAACCTCATGCAGCGGAAGAACATCATCAACCTTGAATCGCTCAATGGCCAGAGCATTGTTCAATTCATCCAATATGACAAGATCGTAACCTCCCTGCATCACCTTCTCCTTGGTCAGAGCCCAAGCATTTTTCAGTGCCTCCCGGTGCTCCTCCGGCGTCTTCGTCCATGTGAAGCCAATGCCGAGCTGCTGGATCTCTACACCTAGCTCTCGCAGCACCTTTCGCTCCCCATAGCTTCGTTCAGGCGACTTAATAAACTGCAGTATAAGTACCTTCAATCCACGGCCAAGTGCCCTGACGGCGAGTCCCAGCGCTGCGGTCGTTTTGCCTTTTCCATCCCCCGTATAGACGAGGAACAAGCCTCGATCCTTGTCCGGTTGTCCCATTACACGTCATACTCCTCTCCTAATAAAATCTGATTCAGCCGCTTCATATCCAGATGGGTCCGCACATGATCGGCCAGACGGTCAAACGCTTTATCCCGTTCCTCTAGAAATGGATATGCCTTTGGATGCTGGCTCCACCCCTTTGCTTCGCGAAGCTGATTGAGCCAATATCTGCGGAAACCGTCGTTATGAAAAATGCCGTGAATATACGTGCCCCATATTTGTCCGTCATTTCGCATGGCGCCGTCCAGGTGCGGCGTTTCATTCGGCCGGTCCCCCGCCGCTTGAATGGTGAAGGGATGCTCGATCTGCCTTATAAATTCGGTACGCCCCATATGAATTTCATAGCCGTGAATCGGTCCTTCATAGCTGCCAAAACGAGCGATACCTGTGACCTGTACTGTTGTTTTATGCTTGCTAAAGGTCGTTACTATCGGCAGCAGCCCGAGTCCAGCAACCTCCAGCTCTCTTGATTCCACAAGATCTGGATCCAGCAGCCTCTCTCCCAGAATCTGATAGCCCGCACAGATTCCCGCCGTCGCCTTGCCCGCTTCGGCATGGCGCTGAATGAGACGATCCAATCCCGATTCGCGCAAATACAGCATATCCTCCATCGTATTTTTGCTTCCGGGCAGCAGCACGGCATCCGGATTGCCCCATTCGCTTGGCTGGCGAATATAGCGAAGATGTACATCCTGCTCCTTATCCAAGGGGTCAAAGTCGGTAAAGTTGGAGATGCGCGGCAGCGCAATAATCGCGATATCCAGCACATCTTCGCGGCCATTGGGCTTACGATCCAGCCGCTTAAGGTGTAGCGATGCCGAGTCTTCTTCCTCGAGATTGAGATCCCTCAAATACGGTATGACACCGAGCACTGGCTTGCCCGTCTTCTGCTCCAGCCAATCGAGTCCGGGCTTCAGCAGGCTCACATCTCCGCGGAATTTATTAATAATAAATCCTTTGACCCGATCTCGCTCCTCCGGTGAAAGGATCTCCAGCGTCCCAATGATCGATGCGAATACGCCGCCGCGGTCAATGTCCCCCACAAGAAGAACAGGAGCGTCTGCCCACTGGGCCATCCGCATATTGACAATATCGCGGTCCTTCAAGTTCACTTCCGCCGGACTGCCGGCTCCTTCCATGACGACAATCTCATACTGCCGGCGAAGACGATCGATCGATTCCTTCACGATCGTCTCGGCACCTACAAGAAATTCCTCACGATACAGCCTTGCGTCATAATCGGCGAAAGGAACGCCGTGAACGACGACCTGCGACTCCATATCCCGCTTCGGCTTCAGCAGGATTGGGTTCATATCGGTCGTCGCCTGAATGCGGCAGGCATCGGCCTGCATCCCCTGTGCTCTGCCGATTTCTTTGCCGTCCACGGTAACGTAAGAATTCAACGACATGTTCTGCGACTTGAACGGCGCCACCTTCCAGCCATCTTGCACCCAAATACGGCACAGCGCAGTCGTTAATATGCTTTTGCCTACATCTGAAGCGGTCCCTTGCAGCATGATCGTCCTTCCCAGCCTATTGTCCAGCGTCATTCCTCGCCGCCTCCTTCCGGTTCCGATGCCAGCATATCGCGCAGCGCCGATACCAACACTGCATTCTCTTCCCGCAGCCGAATCGCGGTACGCAAGCAGCGTTCATGGAGACCGTAAAATAACGAAGCGTCCCGAATCAAGATGCCCCGACGGGCCAACCAACGCTGCGCCAGCGGAGCTGTCCATCCGGACCTTGCCGGAAGCTCTAGCAGCAAAAAGTTTGTCTCGCTCGGATAACAAATGAGTCCTGTCTCCTGCAGCTGTCTTCGAAACCACTCACGTTCTTCAGCGAGCCACAGCAGCGTCCGCTCAGCATACCCGTCATCTCCGAGCACCTCTTCACCGATCATTTGGGCCAATCCGTTGACACTCCACGGGATCTGCTGCTTCATTAGCGCAGCAATATGATCGGGATGCGATACGGCAAAACCGAGACGAATGCCGGGAATCGTATAAAACTTCGTCATCGAGCGGATCACGAAGCATCTTGGATGCTGCGCAGCTATGCGGATGAAGGTAAGCTCCTCCTCCTCAGGCTGGAAATCAATGAACGCTTCATCGAGCACAACAGTTTCACCTTGTTCAAGTAAATTCTTGATCAAACGCGCCTCGACCGTACGGCCTGTCGGATTATTCGGATGCCCGATCATATATAAATCCATATTGCCTGCCGGGGGTAAATCTTCCGCGATTAGCCGATAATCCTGCTCTGCGCGCAGTGGAATGTGTGTCACCTTCGCATCCACTTTATGCAGTGCATCCTCGTATTCGGTAAAAGCCGGGCTGGTCACCGCGGCCGAGGCCGGACGCAAATATTTCACAATGCCGTCGATGCATTCCGCCGCACCGTTGCCCACCCAAATCGACTCCACCGGGATACGGTACTTCTCCGCGATCTTCTGTCTTAGACCGCGCACACGGGGATCAGGATAACGGCCAATATGCTCCCCAAAACGCTCCAACACCGATTGCACCGATTCGGGCGGTCCGAGCGGATTCATGTTCGCGCTGAAATCAAGCCACTTCTGTGTCGGCCTGCCGTAAAGCTCCTCCGCCGTCGTTAAATCTCCGCCATGTCCGTATTTCTCCAGCATATCGCTCCTCCTATTTTCGTTTCAGCGTCCGTTCATCGTCACGAGTGTTAGCAGCATCATCAGCTCACTCACTTCAATCATTGCTCCATACGTATCTCCGGTTTGTCCTCCGAGCTTGCGGTACAACCAGCCGCCCGCCAGCAAAACCGTCAGGACACAGGCACCTATCACCGCCAGCCCAGTATAAAGAAGGGGTACTACATCTCCGCCATTCCAGCGGTATGAACCGATCAGCAGCAGCAAACTGCTTAGCAATGCGATCCATCCGGACACCGCCGTTTGACGCAGGCCAACCGACTGATAGTAGCTGCCCATCCCCTGCTCCTTGCGGGCATACGGCCATAATGCCATAGCGAATACGGTCCCCCACCGCGCCCACATCGGAATCAGCATCCAGTACAACCACACATCAGACCTATCCCACTTCAAGCATTCCAAAATTAGCACAAATTTTAAAAGCAGCGTCAGCACACCAGCAAGCACGCCCATCGCTCCGCTGCGGCTGTCCTTCATAATTTCCAGCATCCGTTCCCGTGAACGATGGCTGAGCACGCCGTCCGCCGTATCCATCAGCCCGTCCAGATGCAGGCCGCCGGTGAGGGCAACCCAAACGATCAGAATAAGCGCGGCACATATCGTTTCGCTCCAGAGCTGCGGCAGGAGCCAAAACGCTGCGCCCGTCAGACCTCCAATAATCAATCCGACCACAGGGTAGTAGTTCGTGCTGCGTATGAGCACCTCAGACCTATAGTCGATTTGCACCGGCAGCGGCAGCCGCGTAAGAAGCTGTATCGCCGCGCCCAATGCGGCTAGCTGCCTGCGAACATAATCCAGCATAACGCGCACAAAATCCCTCCTAGAGTCAGGTAGGCCGTACCGTACAGCATGCGAATGACAGCTAAAATATCCGGAGACCGCAGTTCACGGAGCTTCCACCCCATTCTCGCACGATCACTGACGACCTCGCCGTACACGTTGATCCCGCCAAGCTGTACGCCAAGCGCCCCCGCAGCAGCCGACTCGGGGATGCCGCCGTTCGGACTGGGATGGAGCCGGGCGAATTTCAAGATGGCACGAAGCGAACGGCCAGCCGAAGACCCTGGCAGAAATATGTTCGAGAGCACCATAAGCAATCCTGTCAAACGAGCCGGAATATAGTTCAATACATCGTCGCAGCGTGCGGATGCCCAGCCGAAATGCCTGTACTTCTCATTCCGATATCCGACCATCGAATCAAGCGTATTGACCGCTCTATACAGCATCGCAAGCGGCGCGCCGCCCAGCAGGGCAAAGCATAAAGGTGTCACATACGCATCGACCGTATTTTCGGCGACCGTCTCTACCGCGGCTCGAGTAATTTCAGGTTCATCCAGATGCATCGTGTCTCGTCCGACAATGTATCCGACATACGTACGCGCATCGTGCAGCCTGCCACGATCAAGCGCATCAAAGACAAGCACCCCTGCATCTTTCAAGCCTTTTACCGCCATGGTCGTGGAAATAAACCACACCTGAAACGCATAACCAAGCCACGGATGAATCCAAGCACAAGCCCAGGCGCCTGCAACGGTCACGATAAATACAGACAGTGCAACCGTAACGAGCAGAGCGATCCCGAGCTGTTTTTCTTTCCGCTGATGGCGCTGCCTTTCCACTGGCGGAAGCGACAGCAGTGGGTTTAACCACCGATTCGTCAAGAATTTGATCAGCTTCCCGATCCATATCACCGGATGGGGCAGCCGCTTCGGGTCACCGATCAGCAGATCAACGATGATGGCAAGCGCGGTGATCATCAGGATCTCTTGCAATGAATAAAAACCGATCATTGGCCAGCCTCGCCAAACTTAAACTGCAGCCGCTTCAGCTCAACGGGAATACCGGCCGTGACGAGATATACCTCGTCGCACATTTCCGCTAACCGCTGATTCAACCGTCCCGCTTCGTCTCGAAACAGCCTGCCGAGCCGATATTCCGGCACGATGCCGTCCCCTACCTCATTCGTCACGAGCAGCAGCGAACCGGGAAAGTCAGCGACCGCTTGGACCATGTTCTGTACTTGCTCTTCCAGCTCGAGTAATCGATTCTGCTCATCCAGCCGCAGCAGCCAGTTGGAAAGCCACAGCGTCATGCAGTCAACCAGTACCGGCACATGTTCGCCAGATTGGGCATGCTCCTCTCCCAAATCCCGCAGCCGCTGCGCTAGTTCATAAGGCTCCTCGATCGTCTGCCAGCGGACGCCGCCTTCCATCCGCTGCTGTTGATGTTTACGTACGCGCTCGGCCATCTCCTCTTCCCAGACTTGAGCGGTCGCAATATATATCCCGTTATGACCGATCCGCTCGGCATACCGTTCCGCAAAACGGCTCTTCCCGCTTCGAGCGCCTCCGGTTATCAGTCGTTTCAATGTCCGTCCTCCCTAAGCTTTGGAAATTCCCGCACTTTCAAAAGTCGCCATTTCATTCATCATCCGAATGGAAGCTTCCAACAGAGTGAAAGCGAGCACCGCACCGGTCCCCTCGCCTAATCGCATGCCTAACTCAAGCATCGGCGTAAGCTCCATGCTCTCCAGAGCAGCAGCATGTCCTTTTTCCTGCGATCGATGCGAAGCGAATAAGAAGTCTCTGCTCATTGGTGCAATCCTCGTTGCACAGAGCGCAGCCACCGTTGATATGAAGCCATCTATGACAACAGGCAGCCGTAAATACGCACAGCCCAAAACAACGCCTGCCAAACCCGCAATCTCCAGTCCGCCAACTTTGCTCAGCACGCCAAGTGCATCCGTCATATCCGGCTGATTTACACGCAGCGCCTCCATGACAACATCCCTTTTGCGCCGGAGCGTAAAATCATCGATGCCTGTCCCTCGTCCAACGTTAGCTTCCACAGGGATACCCGTTAAAGCACTCAGCACTGCAGAGCTGGGCGTCGTATTGCCAATCCCCATCTCTCCCGTGGCAAACAGCCGGTAGCCCTTTTCTGCGAGCTCCCGCACCGTCTCCACTCCGGTCCAAATGGCGCATGCCGCCTCTCTGCGGGTCATGGCTGGTCCCTTCGCTATATTATCTGTTCCTCTGCGTACATTGCGGGCAATCAAACGGGGATCAGCAAGCTCTTCTCTCATTCCCACATCGACACAAAACACATCTGCCCCGGCCTGCCGGGCAAACACATTGACAGCCGCTCCATCGCTGAGCATATTCTGAACCATCTGCGTCGTTACTTCCTGCGGAAAAGCACTGACCCCCTCTTCGCAGACACCATGATCCCCTGCCATCACGACGACTGCTTTTTTGTTCAGATCTGGATTCAAGCTTCCCGTGATTCCCGCCATGCGCACCGCTGTCTCCTCAAGCTTTCCAAGGCTGCCCGGGGGCTTGGTCAGCTGACTGATTCTTTGTGCGGCCTGCTCCATTGCCGCTTCATGAAGCGGCTTCAAGGAGCCGCACAATTGTTTCAAAATGTCCATCTACCTCTAGACCTCCCTTTTAGGTCCTTTTTCATCGCTACAATAAGATTTGCGGCACGCCGAGCACCGGATGCTTCAGCACATAGGGCTTCACGCCATATACACGCTGCAGCAGATCTTCCTTCATGACTTGTTCCGCGGTCCCGACCTCAACTACTTCACCTTGATGCAGCAGGAGAATTCGGTCACAATATTGAGCTGCTAAATTGAGATCATGCAGTACGACGACTACCGTTAAATCGGATTCTTTCTTCCAAGCCTGGATCCAGGTCATCAGCTCCACCTGCGTGCCAATATCCAGATAGGTGGTCGGTTCATCCAGCATCAGCAGGCGAGGCTCCTGTGCCATCACTTTGCCCAGTGCGGCCCGTTGTTTTTCCCCTCCGCTGATCTCGCTCAGCATACGATCCTGCAGCTTCTCCAAACGCAGCTTGTCCAGAATGGAAGAAATGAGCGGACGTACGTCCTCCGCTTCCTCACCCATCCAATTCTGATAAGGATACCTCCCCATCTCCACAACTTCCTTCACCGTGAACCCGATCGAAGGCAAAGAGGACTGCTGCAGTACGGCCAGCCACGTGGCGAGCTTTTTACGGGAGTATGAATTGACTGGCCTCCCATCCAAGTAGACGGTTCCCCTCGTCGGCTTCTCCAACCCCGACAGCAGCTTCAGCAGTGTCGATTTGCCGCTGCCGTTCGGACCGATTACACCGAAAATTTCACCTCTCTGCACTTCGAAATGCAGCTTGTTTAGAATCGTCCTGTTCCCTATGCGCAGCTGTAAATCATCGACCTGGATCATTTCATTTCCTTCTTTCTTCTCGTGAGCAAATAAGCGAAAAACGGCGTTCCGATGAAGGCGGTAACGACACCGAGCGGAATTTCCGTCGGACTGAGAATTGTTCGTGCCGCGGTATCTGCCCACAGCATATAAATCCCTCCAAAAATCGCAGAAAACGGTACAAGCAGCCGATAATCCGGACCAACGAGCAGCCGAACCATATGCGGCACGACTAAGCCGACAAATCCGATGACACCTGTCATCGATACGGCGGCTGCCGTCATGAAAGTCGATGCAACCAGCACCGCGAGCTTCGTCTTTTCCACCGCAATTCCGAGATAAGAAGCCTCCTGTTCGCCGAGTGCCAACGCATTCAGCGCTCGCGCATAATAGGTCAAGACAAGCCAACCGATGAGAACATAAGGAATGAGCATGATCGCGTAATCCCAGCCCTTCAGCGATAAGCTGCCCATCATCCAGAACACGATATCGTTCACTACGGTTTTCGACATGGAGACCATGAACGAGACCATCGCTCCTAGAAAGGCTTGTACGACAACACCGGATAATATAACGGTCTCGATCCGTACCTTACCGTTGATGCGAGCCATGCGCAGTACGACCCACAATGTAGCAAGCCCTGTTGCAAAGGCGACAATGGGAATCGTCCATTTGCCAAGCCATGCATACTGCAGCTGAAACAAGATTAAAAAGGCTGCACCGACAGAGGCGCCAGAGGCCACCCCAAGCGTATAGGGATCGGCGAGCGGATTGCGGAGCACACCTTGAAATCCTGCACCCGCTAACGATAAAGCCGCACCTACTAAAATCGCCAGCACAATGCGCGGCAGACGCACCTTCAGCAAAATACTTTCGTAGCTTGCCAATTCCGGAGGAATGGCCGTATCGCCGCCGATCCATGGGAGCTGTTGCAGCAAAATATGCCAAACATCACCGAGCGACAAGCGAGCCGTTCCGATGGATAAACTGATCAGCATTGAAACGAAAAGGAGGAGAATTCCCCCTCCTCCCCACAGCCAAATACGTCGTTTCACGTTCTATTCCGAAAAGCGTTCAGGATAGATCGCTTTTGCCATTTCAATCAACCCTTGCGTTAACCGAGGTCCTGGACGTGTCAGCAAATCTTGGTTCAGCCCGATAATTAGACCGTCCTGTACGGCTTGAATCGCTTCCCAGCCGGAACGGTCCAATATGATGTCTTTGATCGTTGTGCCCTGCTCGTCCATACTTCCTTCTGCATAAAGAATGACATCCGGATTATCCTCGATCACTTTCTCTTCGCTGATCTGACTCCAGCCTTCCATGTCACCGGCAATGTTGATTCCTCCGGCAATCTGCAGCAATTCATCCATAAATTCTCCTTTTCCGACGGTCCAGCCCGGAGAAAACTCAATATATACTTTTTTCTTTTGCTCTTCAGTCAAGTCTTTGACCGCATCGCGCACCTGCTGGATCTCTTGATCCATCTGCTCAACGACCTTCATGGCTTCTTCTTGACGATCGGTAATTTGACCGACGAGCAAAATATTGTTTTTCACATCTTCCAAATGATTAGAGTCGAATTTAAACACGTTCAAACCTAAGCCTCTCATCTGTTCGATAACATCCTCTTTCATCGAGACCCCGGTGACAATCCAATCCGCATTTGCGGCCATCATCGCTTCCTCGTTCGGCTTTACGACTCCGCCCATTTTCGGTTTTTCTTTGGCCGCCTCAGGATATTCATCAAAATCGGATACTCCGACGATCTCCTCATCCAGTCCAATTGCAAATAAAATTTCCGTTTCCGAAGGAGAGGTCGATACAATGCGCTCCGGCGCTTTGTCGAACGTAAATTCTTGTCCCGTCGCATCCTTTACCGTAATCGGATACTGTGTTTTTAAATCGTCCTGCTGAGCCCCCGTCACATTTTCCTGTTCCAGCTCATTGTTCTGATTATTCTCTTGTTCTTTGTTGTTGACACTGCCGCATGCCGCGATCGACAACGCGAGCACCAGTATCAGCATCAGGTTAAGCCATTTCTTCATCGTTGTTCTCTCCCTTTTTGTCATATCTTTTGAGAGGGCTTGTCTGTCGTTGAATGCTTTCATGCCAGAGGGTGAGTCCATTGTTGTGAATAAAGAATGTTTCACGTTCAACATCAAAAAGACTCTACCCCTTCATGGGATAGAGTCTCGTATGCAGATCAGGTATAAGTGATGACCGTTCGCGTGAATGAACCGAAGAATAGACAACTGTCCGGTCGATTGCGCAGCGCGCTCCTGATAAGCCGATCCTTTTCCTCGAAGGATGAATTGTTGGCTGAACCAAGCAGGCAGGTCTCCTGGCTTATGGGTGAAATGACCGCCTCGCCTTCCCATTCTAGTAGAACAGTGGCATGCTGAGACGAATCCCCATTTTACAGTGGCGGGACCGCGCCGGATTTGCACCGGCTTCCCTATTATCCTTGTCTCACTAGAAACAAGGCACCTACTGGCAAAAAGTCTATTCAATTGTTCAAGCTCTCAATTCTCGTAATTGATTATAGCTTGATTTAAACAAGACAACAAGGGCATTGGAAGACAACAGGTGCAACCTTCACAGGATGTTCAAGCACACAGCGCCCCGGGTGTGCTCTTTTTCCAGCGGCATGGTCCGCAAAAAAGTGTACATTGAGAAATAAGGGCACACTCACAAAAATCGGCGATGAGCCAAAACCATAATCATATTCTCACATGGTGGAGGATTCTGCCTCGCTTCAATTTCAAATCGGGAAAACTCGCTCGTGTGACGCGATACCAAACGAAATGATTATCCAAGTTTTGTAAAAAATGCGTTATGATAGAAACCGTCCAAACGAAAGGAGGTGTGCCCGCTTGCGGATACCGGTCCCCCCGTAAATTAAACCCTCCACCTAAGTCCCCAAAGTCACAGCGTCAGAAAGGGAGTGAGAGATCATACATACTGTATCCAATTTTGAAAGGGGTATTGTCGTATGAAAAGGTGGTTTAGCATGCTGCTCGTTTTTGGAATGATAATTTCCGTGTTCGCGTCTGTATCACTCGCAGCCGATTTTGATCAAAGCAAATCGTATGTTCTGCTGAACAAGAACAGCGGAAAGGCTCTTGATGTCTATGAGTGGAGCACAGAGGACGATGGCATTCTTGTGCAATGGGATCGCAACGACTTGGCCGTACAGCAGTGGGAAATCACGGATGTCGGCAGCGGTTATTTCCAAATTAAAAGCCAGCACAGCGGCAAGCTAGTCTATGTAAAGGATAAGTCCAAATCGGACGGCGCCCAGATTGTGCAGATGAGAGAACGCGACAGCCAGGCACATGATTGGAAAATTGAAGAAGTGGACGGCTATTATCGTCTGCTGAACAAGAACAGCGGTAAAGCTTTAGAAGTCAGCGGAGGGCAGACGGAATCCGGAGCGTTCATTACGCAATCGACTTATAACGGCGGTGACCACCAGCTGTGGCAAATCGTTGAAGTAGGCCAAAGCGGTGAAACTCCTCCACCAGGCGGGGATCCGGGAGATGATGACGGCGGAGGCACGCCTGGAGATGACGACACGCCTCCAAGCGACGGCGGTACTCCTGACCTTGGCTTGATCGGCTTTGCTGCGATGAATGGCGGCACGACGGGCGGTGAAGGCTCTAATGCAGTCGTCGTGACGGTCTCCACCGGAACAGATCTGCAAAACGCGATCAAAAATAAAGATCCAAATCGTCCGCTTAAAATTTATGTAGACGGCACAATAACGCAATCCAACTCCTCCGGTTTATCCAAAATCGATGTGAAGGATACCAGCGATATTTCGATCTACGGTGTCGGAAATCGCGGGGAACTCAGCGGCATTGGCATTAAAATTTGGCGTGCCGACAATATCATTATCCGCAACCTGAAGATCCATCATGTTAATATCGGAGACAAGGATGCCATCAGTATCGAGGGACCTTCCTCCAACATCTGGATCGACCACAACGAGCTGTACAACAGCCTCGATGCCAGCAAGGATTATTACGACGGACTAATCGACATGAAAGGTGAGTCCGAGTACATCACGATCTCCTGGAACTACATCCATGACAGCTGGAAAACTTCTCTTATCGGTTCGTCCGACAGCGACAACTTCGACCGCAAGGTAACCTACCACCACAACTACTTCGAAAATATTTATTCCCGTGGACCTCTGTTCCGTTTTGGTCAAGGCCATCTCTTCAACAACTATTATGATGGCATCATCGACACAGGCATCAATTCCCGCATGGGCGCTACTCTCCGGATTGAGAACAACCATTTTGAAAATTCCAAAGACCCGATCGTGTCCATGTACAGCGACCAAATCGGTTATTGGGATGTGCGTAATAACAAGTTCGTAAACAGCACGGGCAACATGCCGACCACCTCGACAACGACTTATAATCCTCCATACAGCTATTCGCTGACACCGGTGGACGATGTAAAAGCTCTCGTCCTGCAAAATGCGGGAGTCGGCAAAATCAATCCATAACGCGATAGTGCGTGCAGACAGGGGCTGTCCCGGAAGTAATGTCGTACAGTCATATGCGAACTTTCTTGGCTGCTCGAGCTCGTATGATGATAGGTTCCAAATTCAAAGGCAAACGCGAGATACGAGACCCTTTGCTTAAGTTTCGACTTGGCCTTACGACATAAACTAAAGGGGACCCCTTTTTTCTAAAAATAAGAAAACAAAAGTGGGCAAAAATAAAAGAAACAGGAGCAAAACCAGGGCTAATATAACCCCGGTTCCTCCTGTTTTTACTCATACATTAGCAAATCATCTTGTAGAACTGTCAGAAAGTTAATTAATCATGGACTTTTGGGAAGGCTTCTTTTGATTTATTCCATTGCATCTAGAAGCAGTTGACCCTGCCGCTGCAGTGACTCCTGCACTTGTTCAGCGGTCGCCTCGCCGTTCACCGCTCTCTGCATTTCCGTTACGAGCAATTCGTTAAAGGGCAGCGAGAACCCTATCGGGATCGGCTCGGTCACGAAAAGGTTAGAGGTGTCAGCGGAATCATAAAACGCCTCGACCGCATGCTCGGTTACGATCTGATCCGGCCTAGCGAGCAGCAATCCGGGCTGCGTCTTACTGATCCATGCCGCCCAATCGCTGCCGTTCACATATTCGATGAGTGCCCAGGATGCCTCCGCTTGATCCGTCTCATGCCAAATGCTGAAAATCCGGTTCGGTTCTATGACGGATAGCGGAATACTCCCTTCACCCCCAATAGGGAAGGGCAGCACATTCCATTCAAATGCCGGCGGCATTTGTTCCAGCAGCGCAGCGTAGGACGAATCTGCCACCATCATTGCGCTTTGCCCTTGAATAAACCATTGAGCCGCATCCGATGCATCGATTTGGCCGCCGATCTGTGGAAATGCCGTCCAACCGTTCTGGAAAGCAGCAATCCAATACCTTATCACTTCCGTCCATTCCGGAGACTGCAATGTCATGGTCCCGGCTTCCAGATCTACGAATCCTAGACCATAGGATTTGCCGAACGTTTCAAGCCATTCTAAAAGAGTAGCCTCTCCATGTACATAACCGTATACGCCGTCCTCTGCCTGTTCAGCCACTTGACCTGCGAGCAGGAACAGCTGATCCCACGTGGGTTCGCCCTCGGGCAATGGGATGCCAAGCTGCTCCAGCAAGGTCTGGTTCATATACAGCGCCATACTTTGAACGGTCGGACTTAATCCGTATAGAGTACCTCCTCCCGCTTGAGTCAGCAGTTCCGTAACGGAACGATGAATTCCCGCCAGATCAAATTCAGACTGCTCGATATACGTATCCAAAGGAGCTAATCTGCCATCTAAGGCAAGTTCGCGATAGTCGTTCATTCCCAAAAGCAATACATCCGGCTGATGTTCTAAGATGAGATTCGATAAATCCCCATCTGCCATTTCGATCAATTCCAGACGCACATTCGGAAACTCCGATTGAAATGCACTGCCATATTGCTGCATGAAGCTTTGCTCGCTTGGAACTAGCACCGTTAACTCCGCCTCATCATCTTCATCCAACCCCTGATTATCATTGCCGAATACGGAACAGCCCGTGCACCATGCAATGACGAGGCAGACCATTACAGCCGTCCAGAACCATCTCGTCTTGGCCCGTGTCGTTGCAGCGTTTCCCATCTTATCCGCCGCCCCCTCTTTGGAGCTCGACCTGTCCCTGTTCCTGAATTTTGTTCAGCGTCTCCTGCAGCGTACCGGCATTTTGAATCATGGCCATGAATTCTTTATATACAATCGCCTGGAGCGATACTATATCCAATTCAAAATAATACAGCTCGAGCGGATCCCCAGCCTTCGGCATCGATTTCAACGTATAAAATGCATCAAAGTCCTCCGCAGTAAAAATCGTATCAAAGACCAATGGCTTGTGCTCCGTTCGTGCGGACAGTTTCGGCAGCATATTCAGGGTGTTGGCATGCTCTGCGGCGAAATCGTCCCCGTTCAGCGCCTTGATCACTTCCCATGCCTGCTCGGTTTGTTCAGAGCGGGCCGGAATCACCATGATATCCGTCGGCCGAATGGCCTCTGGAGCTTGGTCCCGCGACATCGACGAAACAGGAATCGTTGCAATGCCCCATCCGCCTTGCTGCATCTCCGCAGGCAACTGGAGAATGGCAGCTGCCGTTTCAAATTCACCGATCGCCATCGCGCTTTTCTGAAGGATGCGCATGCACGGCTCATATAGGCTTCCGCTGCCGTCATGCTCAGTATAAATCACATTTTGCTTTAACGCTGTATCCAGCGGAGCTAATGCCTGCAGCCAACTGTCGCTGTCGATCCGCATCTGTCTCAGCTCTGGATCCGCTAGCAGCAATCCTTCGGTCTCCCCCATTCGAATGGCCAAATCGCTGATGTTTCCGTAAGGCATACATCCAGCAGCCAAACCGTACACGGGCTCCCCATTCATCGTCTGAGCAGCAAAACGACCGGCTACACGGAGCAGCTCCTCCCAAGTCATTTGATCCTCTGGATAAGGAACTCCGAACGTATCAAACATCGCTTTGTTATAAAATATGGCTTTACCGTTAAATAGCGGCGACAGGCCGTATAATACGCCGCCCCCTTCAAAACGGATTTGTTCCAGCAGTGCTTCGCTGTATGAATTCAAATCGTACTCATCTCTTTCCAAGAACGTTTCCAGAGAAGTCAGCCAACTGTCCTGCGACAGATAGCTTAACGATTGTTCATCATTCAAGATGAGCAAATCGGGAGATTCCTCATTCATAAAACGATCCCAATAGTCTATCATATACTCCCCGTAATCTACCCCCGGCTGAAAAGCGCTGTTCACGACCTCTTCCGTCTGCACAAGCTCGATCTCCATCGCCGGAAATTCCCGGGTTAAAAAAGGCAGAAACGTATTTTTAAAATCAGCTTCATTGTAGGTTGCGATTTTCAAAACAAACGGCTCTGTCGTTTCATTAACAGGTTTATTATTTGAACATGCTGTGACCACCATAAGCAGCACTGCCAACAAACTGATGTAATACACTTTGCCACTTCGCAATTTGAGCACTGCTATGCCCCCTTATCTATTCAATCCAAATGAAGTGAGCCAAGCGACGTTGGCCCACTCCACATCTTCAATCAGCAACCGCAGTATAAAAATTCCTTGACCGTTCCATCTGGGCAAACTTGGGCTCCGGACTTCCATCTGGATGTTAAGCTGGAATCACAGTAATCATTGCAAACATAATATTCTCTGCACATCGCTCTTCACCTCATTTCCCATATGATAATGAAATGTACACGTGTGTTATAAATAAGAAAAGATTAGCATCCGCAGTAGTTATATTCCGTAACCGTGCCGTCCGGGCAAACATAAGCTCCGGATTTCCATCTTAACGTTAAACTAGCATTGCAGTATTCATTGCAAACATAATACTCTCTGCACATCTTCGATTCACCTCCTTTCATGGGATCTTAGACTTTGGCTTCTGAACGATACCATTTCGCCTGCAGCCGAAACATCGACGCATATTCTCCATTACGCGCCAGCAGTTCCTCATGGGTTCCTTCTTCTATCAAACTACCGTCTTTCAGCAGCAGTATACGGTCAGCCATCGTACAGCTTCCTAAACGGTGTGAAACCATAAAAGTGGTGCTGCCCTCGGCTAGCTCTGCGAATCGGTTATAAATCTCTTCTTCGGCGTACGGGTCCAGTGCCGCCGTCGGTTCATCCAGCACCATTACAGGTGCCGACCGCATATAAGCCCGGCCGATTGCGATTTTTTGCCATTGCCCTCCGGACAGCTCTTGACCTCCGTGAAAGACGGGCCCCAGCTCCGTCTCATATTTCTGCTCAAATCGGTCTACCATATCGTCAATTCCAGCTTTTCCGGCGGCTGCCTCAATATCGGCATCCAGGCCCATACGGTCAATGGAACCAAATCCGATATTTTCGCGCACCGTAAGATAGTAAGACATATAATCCTGAAAAACCGCGCTCACATGGCTGCGCAAGGAGGAAATGTCGATATGGGCAATATCCACGTCGTCGTAAAATATATGGCCAGGACCGGTTTGGTACAATCCGAGCAAACACTTAATCAGTGTACTTTTACCCGAACCGTTCTCGCCTACGATCGCGATCGTCTCGCCGGGACGTACAGTAAATGAAATGTCTTTTATCGTTTCCTGTTCCTGTCCCGGATACGTGAACGACAGCTGCTGAACTCGAATTCCCTTCTTTAAAGGAACCGGAAAAGCTTCAGTTTGCTGAGCATGGTGCTCCTCAGGCAGTTCCAAGTATGTAAACAATTCATCTATGAACAGCGCCTCTTCATACATGAGCGCAATATTTTCTCCTATCGTATGAATCATCGGCTGAATGCTAATCAGCGCCTGGGTAAGTGCAACATAATCGCCAATGGTTAATTGATGTTGTGAACCGATCCATACCAGCCAAGCGATAATCGCGGCATGAAAAAGGACATCTCCGTAATGGGTCAGCATCAAATAAAACCCATTCTTTCTTTCCAGCTTGTATTTCTCGTCATGGGTTTGCCAAAATAAATGACTCCAACGCTTGGTTAAATAATCCGTTAAACGAAACAGCCGAATTTCCTTGGCGGCCTCCCGGCTTTGCAGCAAATGAAACAAGTACTGCATTTTTCTTGATGCCGGCGTTTGCATTTGCATTTGCTGATAACGAGCGTGTCCGGTCTTCATGTTAACCAGCATTTTAGGAAGCATCATGAGAAGCA
This sequence comes from Marinicrinis lubricantis, assembly GCF_042658665.1. NCBI lineage: Bacteria > Bacillati > Bacillota > Bacilli > Caryophanales > Paenibacillaceae > Marinicrinis > Marinicrinis lubricantis. The sequence continues at coordinate 20,921 of NZ_JBHSQV010000163.1, read as the reverse complement.
GCGCCAATGAAAGAGTCCAGTGAAACAAGAACAACGTTCCGATCATCGCAAGCAGACTGATCCCATTTTTCAATAAACCGATCATGAGCGAGAATAAATGAAAGCCTCGCAGATCCATGCCGACAGAAGCCCTTTGCATCTGATCGTGAAACCCGGATTGATCAAAGTAGATGAGTGGCAGACGTGTGACCTTCTCAATAAATGTCTGCTCTACCTGATACTTTAGTTTTTGCTGAACCCTGTAAGTCATCACTCTCTCAATGTAGTCCAAGGACTTGCCTACAAGATATACACCCGTTTGCAGCGCAAGCACCTCATACACGCGGGATATCCCATGCCCCTCATTCAGCAAAAACGTCACGTGCTCGATCAACGTCTTCGTTAAAAATAATTGAACGACAGGCATCGCTGCCGCAGCGAGCTGCAAGCACAGAAGACTAAACAAGGAGTAAGGCGCCGCTTTAACAATGAACGGAGTCATTTTTCGCAAAGTACGGAGAACAACTAATTTTCTGTCATTGATGAAGAACAGCTTGCGCAGCGCACTTCCCATACACACCCTCGCTTTCTAATCAGATAAAAGCAGCTAGAAAAAGTCTTCATTCACTAAGCCGCCTCATTCAATCGTCTCGAAACGAGGAGCTCCAGCTGATCCTCATAATTGATGACGCTTTTTGCTACAACCCTGCCTTCGCTATTGATGTAGTATACGAATGGAGTAATTCGGGTTTGGTAAACCTCCTTATCTTCCGGCTTATAAGGAATAACAGGAAAATCGAGGTGAAAGTTCCGCACTTTTTGTTGAATTTGTTCCAATTCACCATTCATCATAATTTGAATATGGTACTGCGGTTGCTTGGACCGAAAAGATTTTAGCTGTTCATACAATGCGTTACAGGAGCTGCAATCGACCGATGTAAAAGCGATTAAGGAGCCTTGCGGCTGCTTTTTAGGGCTCAGCTCAAAGGGTTGATCATCATAAGTTGTAAAGGTAAGCGCAGGGAATGGATGGCCTTTGGGAATCCCGTGATTTTCTTCAAATAAAATCGGCGCATTCTGTTTCGCAGCTGCTGTGGGCTGTGTCCGCAGGTTTTGAATTCGTTTTTGCAAATGGAGTACTAAATAAAGCAAGAGACCTACAATACACCACAACAGAGCATAAGAAATCAAAAAGACACTGTTCATACATCTACCTCGCTTTCATTTCGTTCAGGATGACGATTCCTTCATAACTCTCCAAACCACCGGGAGTAAAATACTAATTAAGAAAATCGATATGGAAGCGGTTGCAAAAATAAGTTGTTCCTCCCAACCCGCTGCCTGTACATGAACATCCCAAAATAATGTAAAACACAACAATACAAACAGTACGCCTACGCGATAATACGTTTTCTTGCCTAAAAACTCGTCGGATGAAGAGATGCCAAAACAATTACATGCCACAAGCTGCTTTCGTTTCCTTGCGATCAAAGCTGCGCCAGTAAAACAGATGAGTAAAAGTAAGCAAAGGGTTTGTCCCAATATACGAAATTTGTCTGCATACAACGTGCCCGCTGCGATCAGTTCCATCCCGATCACCAAGGCGGCAAGCAATACACTATGTATTCCTTTAAACCCTAAGTTTTCCAACGTCTTTCGGAATGGCTGAAAGGACACGATTTTGGAAACCGCAGAAATCATAAAAATCGTGGCGAGCAAAAAAACAAAGATAATCAAGATCTCCCCCTCCAACGATTGAATTTGTCATTTTATACGCTTTATTTGAATAATTTAACATATGTAAATTATAGTAACCATTGGAATTGAATGTTACCTGATTTTTTTGACATGATTTCATATAAAAAATAGAGTTTTTACATATTTTGATATATTTGTATATCAATAGACCGCTTCGAGGTACTGCAGAACATGTTTACATGTCGGATCAACAAAAAAAGGGGGCTCCCCCCCTTGTACATGAAACTTATCCTCTTCTTACGCGATCGGAATGAGGTGGAACTCCAGTGTACCGCCGTTGAACGCCGCATGCTCGGCACGAAACACTCCCGTCCCGCTTGGTATGGGAATCGCCGTGTCCAAAGAAAGCGGAGCTCCAAATATCGGCATTCCTTCTTCCGAACAAGTGATTTTCTGGGCTCGCGCTTTGAGGTTATTCCATCTGTCTTGAATGCCGCTTGTCGCATGATATACGATCCAGTCTTCCGTACCGTCCGGCGAGGTGACGAACGTATTATGTCCCGGACTTTTTTAGGTTCACTGGACATATTTTTGGATTCATTGGGGTCTGGCTCAACGTGTTCCTTCGTTCATTTACTTGAACGCTTCCAGCGGTATTTTAGGCTGGCGATCGATCTCCTGTTCCACATCCGTCAGCTGCGTATAGCAGTAACCTTGAACGACAGGCGACAAGCGCAGCGGTTCAATAACGTCCTGCAGTCGTTTGGCAAAATCCTCATCGTTCTCAGCGCCAGAGTATCCCCAGCCCTCCCAATCGCTCTTCTTGTAAGCAATGCCGCCGAATTCCGTCACCAGTATCGGCTGGCCGCTGTAGACGAATCCCCCTACGCTTAGACAGCGATTCTCCGGCATAGAGCGAGCCGCCTCCTCGGCAGAGCTGTACCGCTGCTCCAGCACGTCCCTGCGCCATTCATAATCATGGATATTGTATAGGTCGGTCTCCACCATTTCCCATCCGTCATTGCTGACGACAAGACGGGTGGAATCCAGCAATTTCGTTAAATAATACATGGCTAAGGCGTGCTGCTGCTGGCGGCGGTCGATCTGGATATTCGGAACGCCCCAGCTTTCGTTGAGCGGCACCCATACGACAATCGACGGATGGTTATAATCCCGTTCGATCGCTTCCTGCCACTCCTTCGTCATGCGCCCGACATAGGTTTCCGAATAATCATAGGCATTCGGCGCTTCGCCCCAGACGAGCAGCCCCAGCTTGTCACACCAATACAAGTATCTGGGGTCTTCGATTTTCTGATGCTTACGCGCCCCGTTAAAGCCCATCGCCTTCGTCAGCTCAACATCGCGTCTGATCGCTTCATCGCTCGGCGGTGTCAAATTACCGTCCGGAAAATATCCTTGATCGAGTACAAGCTTCATTCGATAAGGGCGATTGTTCAAGTTCACCTTTCCGCTTTCAATCGATATTTTGCGCATGCCGAAATAGCTCTGTACACGATCAATTGGTCTGCCGCCGTCCAGTAAAATCAGTTCCACGTCATATAAATTCGGGCACTCCGGGCTCCAAAAGCGATCCAAGCCGTGATCGTTCAAACCGCTCAGCTTCATGCGGCGCAGCTCCTCCGAAGCATGAATGCGAAAGCGATCCTCCGACACGCTCTCGCCCTGAAAGGATATGTTCACCTGCAGCTGCAGCGAGGCTCCTACATGCTTGGCAGCAATAAAGCAGCGCAGCTCGATTTCATTCCGATCGATGTCCGGCGTAAATCGCACCTTCTCTAGATGGGCCTCCATCGGAACGGACATATTTTTGGAAGCTTCCGCAGCTCGGTTGGTCCTCAGCGCTCAGGCCGTCGAGGAAATATTTCGACATGCTGGTGGGCCATTTCAGCCCATCTATTTCTCCTGCTTCATTAACTCATCGAAATATATCGTGAGGAAACTCCGAAATTCGCGAGCTGCTAACGACAAGTAGCGATTTTCAGGTGAAGAGATGGTAAAGGAGCGATAGCACTCCGGTTCATGGATTTGCACCATGGAGAACGTCGTCTCCGCTTCTCCTTTACACCCCGGGACGAACGCAACGCCGATTCCCGCTCCCACAAGACTCGCAAGAGCATCCGGCTCTTCGACTTCACATACAATATTTCTGCGAATGCCGGCTGTGCGGCAAAATTGTTCATTGATTTTACGAAAAGGGTGGCCATCTTTATATTCAATAAACGGCTCCTCGGCTGCTTCCTGCAAAGAAATGCTGCACTTTTCCGCTAGACGATGTCCTTTGGGAACGCCTAAATATACTCTTGCCTTCAGCACGACTTGTTCATCCAGACCCGGCCGCTCTAATGCTGCCGCTCCGAAGCACAGATCGACCTCTCCGTTCTCAAGCAGCTTCACCATCTCTTCCGTCGCGGAAGGAGCAAGCTGCGTAATTCGGAAGCTGATCGAAGGATGCTTTTCCCGAAACGCACTCAAAGCTTTCGTCAGTCTGCATAATGTTGTCGTCGCGATCGAGATGATCCCTTTTTCCATCCCCGCCAAATCCGCAACCTCTCTGCGCCCTTCTTCCAATAGCATCAGTACGGTCTCCACCTTTTGAAGAAACGCTTTACCGTAGGCATTCAAACGAATCTGCCTGCTCCTGCGATCAAACAACGGTACGCCTAAATCCTCCTCCAGCCGGGAGATCGTTTTGCTCAGCGCAGGCTGTGCAATGTGCAGCTCCTCTGCAGCCCTCGTCATATGCTCCAGCTTGGCGACCTTCTGAAAATACTTCAGCTGTAACAGCTCCATCCTTATCCCCGCCCTCTTCCATATACTTGAAGTTATGAATGAATAATTAAATATATATTTTTGTTTATCTATATTCCATTGTAGAATACATCGTAACCAGAAGAAAGGGGGAAACACCGTGAAACCTGAAACCCATCATCAGCAAGCAGGCGAGAAGCTCATTGTTATCCTCGCCTTCACTCTAGTCCTCTCCTCAATGAGTGCGACCATGTTCAATATTGTGCTCCCGGAAATGAGTCAAGAGTTCGCTCTCAGCTTTTCTCAGGTCAGCTGGATCGCCTCCAGCTATATGCTCATTTATGCTATTGGTGCTGTCATATATGGAAGGCTGGCCGATTCGTATAAACTCAAAAATTTGCTCACTTTCGGTCTCAGCCTCTTCGTTCTCGGATCCATCTTTGGATTGCTTTCTCAAGAATATTAGATGGTGCTGCTCGCACGTATACTGCAGGCAATGGGGGCTTCCGTCATCCCTGCTGCGGTAATGATTATTCCGATCCGCTATTTTCCGCCCGAAAGACGAGGACGCGCATTAGGTGTTACCGCGACCGGTCTCGCGTTGGGAACGGCCATCGGACCGATTTTATCGTCCCTGATGGTAACCTTGCTGCATTGGCGGTGGCTGTTCTGCATCCCATTCCTGATATTATTCACGCTTCCGTTCTACCGAAAATATTTGATTGAAGCACAAGGAAAGGGCGGGCGCATCGACTGGATCGGCGGGGCACTGCTTGCCGTAACGGTCGCTTTACTGCTCATGGCCGTCACACAAGGACAATGGTTGTACGCTGCGGGAAGCCTAATCTTCTTTATCCTATTCATCCTTCGTATACGAACCGCTGCTGAACCGTTCGTCAAAGCCGCATTATTCCGCAACAAAGGCTATACCATCGGGCTCCTCATCGCTGCTTCTATATCAGGGATCGGCTACTCTATTACCTTTCTCACCCCTAAGCTGTTATCCGATGTACACCAGTTGGCCTCAGGCTGGATCGGCTTTGTGATGGTTCCTGCCGCGATCACTTCAGCTATTCTGGGCAGAAAAGCGGGGAAGCTCGCGGATCAAAAAGGGAATACATTTTTATTTGGCTTGGCAGCGTGCTTGCTTTGGAGCTGCTTCGTGCTGACTTCTACTTTTTCTGGATGGCACCCGCTTTGGATTATGGGCTTCCTGATTTTCGGCAACGTAGGACAAACATTTATGCAGATCGCTTTAACTGGAGCCATCTCCAGAACACTTCCGCAAGAGCAAACAGGTGTCGGGATGGGCCTGGTGTCTTTGTTCGGTTTTCTTACGATGGCCATGTCGTCAGGCATCTACAGCACTGCCGTAGAAATGGGCGATCATGTCCGGCTTCAAACAGGACCGGTCGTTTACAGCAATATCTATGCGGTGCTCGCCTTGATCCTTGTCGCTGTTCTTCTTCTATTCGTCACCGCCTTTCGGCACGCGGCACCCGCATCTACAGCTGACGTGAAAGGCAAAAACAGCGCTGCCTGAATGATCGGCAGCGCTGTTTAATTTAGCATTTCCATTACTCTGTAACGATTAAGCTCTTGAGCCCATCATCGCATTCCTGCGCTGCGCGAGCCTTTTGGCGATGATGCCATGCGTCGGGGACAGCAGAAAAGCGAGTACAAATAATACACCCGCCACGGTAACGATACAACCGGCAATCGAAGCATCGAGCACGTAGGATACGTAATATCCGAGCAGCACCGAAGTGATTCCAACGAGCACACTATACAGAATCATTCTAGCCAAGCGATCTGTCAGCAAATAGGCCGTCGCAGCCGGAATTACGAGCATGCCGACGACGAGGATAGCGCCGACGCTCTCGAATGAGGCCACCGTCGTCAGTGACACCATGCCCATTAGCAAATAGTGAAACAGGACGACAGGGATGCCAACGGCTGCTGCCAGTGCCGGGTCAAAGCTGCATATTTTAAACTGCTTGTAAAACAACCCGACAAGTACGACAATAAGGAGCAGCGCGATGGCGAGTCCCCATACGGCCTTAGGCATCTCCACTCCGAATAGGGTCACATCATGGAAAGGTACAAAAGCAATTTCGCCATAGAGCACACAATCTAAATCAAGATCGATATTGCGAGTGTACATGCTTACCAGAATAACGCCTAAGGCGAAAAGTGACGTAAAGACAACGCCGATCGCCGCATCGCTCTGAACGCCGCTCTGGTGAAACATTTGAATAAGAAAGACCGTAATAAGACCAACAATCGAAGCGCCCAGCATCATGGCAAGCGAATCACGTGAACCGCTGATCAAAAATGCAATGACGATCCCCGGAAGGACCGAATGGCTGATCGCATCGCCCACCATGGCCATTTTACGCAAAACCAAAAAGCTTCCAAGGATGCCGCTGCAGGCCGCCACTAAAATCCCGGTCACCATGATCCATATATCGTTAGTACTCATGGACAGCACCTCTTTTCTGAGCGGACGCTTGGTTCCTCTCCAGCTCCAGCGTTTTCCTTGCACGAGATCTGGCCAACACTTTCGCCAGCAGTCCCCGTTTTGGAGACAGCGTGATGGACACAACGAAGAATAACGTAGCAGACAATACGCTGAGCGGTCCGGATGGAAGATTGTTGCCCGCCGTACTGATGAGCGTACCGAGCATCCCGCTGACAGCACCGAATAATCCCGCGAGCACCACCATGATTCCGAGCCGTTCCGTCCAGTATCTTGCTGACACCGCAGGCGTGATTAATAGTGCCGACATGAGGACAACGCCAACGGCTTGAATCCCCACGACAACAGCTACGACAATCAAAAACATCATCAATTGATCTAATAACGCGACTGGATAACCGAGTCCTTTGGCAAAATGGGCATCGAAGCTGAGCAGCTTAAACTCCTTAAACATCAAAGTACACGCCCCCACCAAAAGCAACGAAATGACAGCCATCGTGATGACATCCGAATACACCATCGCTGCGGCTTGCCCGAACAAAAATTTATCCAGACCGCTCTGGTTCCCCCCGCCGCTGTGCTGAATATGGGTCAGCAGAACGATGCCAAGGCCGAAAAAAGCTGAGAGCACAATGGCCAACGCGGAATCCTGCTTGATCTTCGAATGCCTTGTAATATATCCAATGCCGAACGTGCTGATCAAACCCGATATAGCCGCTCCCATAATAAATAAGGGGATCGATTTTACGCCGGACATCATGAACGCGATACAAACACCGGGAAGCGCCGCATGAGCCAGCGCATCTCCCATCAAGCTTTGTTTTCTTAAATAGGCAAAGCTTCCGATAATCCCGCTTCCGAGACCAAGCAGCATAGAGGCAGCCAATATCCATGTGACATTCGGATCACGGAGCAGCTCCAGCCATTCTTTCATGATCATCACCGCCTATTTTATGAAAGTATCATCGTGTTTTCCGTTTGATTATGCTTTAATATCGTCAGCTTGCCGCCGTAAGTACGCTGAAGCATTTCAGCCGTAAACACCTCGGCCGTCGGCCCGATGCCTATCAGCTCCACGTTCAGCATGAGCACCCAGTCGAAGTATTCCGGTACCGTCGCTAAATCATGGTGTACGACCAGTACCGTTTTCCCTTCGCTTTTCAAATCGTTGAGTAATGCAATAATCGCTTTCTCCGTTGCCGCATCGACGCCAACGAACGGCTCATCCATAAAGTACAGCTGGGCATCCTGAGCGAGCGCACGAGCAAGAAAGACTCTTTGCTGCTGCCCGCCGGACAGCTGGCTGATTTGCCGATCGGCAAAATCCGCCATACCCACTTTATCTAAGCATTCCATCGCGATCTTCTTTTCTAACTTGCCCGGCCTGCGAAACCATCCAAGCTTGCCGTACGTCCCCATCATGACAACATCCAGCGCATTTGTAGGAAAGTCCCAGTCAACCGATTCACGCTGCGGGACATAACCGATCAAATGCCGCTGCTGCTTATAGGGCTTGCCGTAAATCTGAACATCACCGGATAATTTCGGAATCAATCCAAGTGTCGATTTGATGAGTGTCGATTTGCCTGCGCCGTTCGGGCCGACAATGCCGATCAATTTTCCTTCAGGAATTTCGAATGAAATATGTCTCAGTACCGGCTTTTTCTGATATGCGACACTCAATTCCTTTACTTCTAAAGGAGAACGAGTCATCCATAATCCCTCCCTCTATTTCAATGCACCCACGATCGTATCGACGTTATGTCTAACCATTCCGATATACGTTCCCTCTTCCGTACCTTCTGGTCCCATCGCGTCAGAGAACAGCTCACCGCCTTCTTGAATTTGGTGGCCCTTCGCCTCTGCTCCTTCGATGACCGCGTCAATGCTTTTCGACGATACGCTCGATTCCACGAACACCGCACCAATTTTGCGCTCTACGAGAAAATCGACCAAATCCGTTACATCCTTCACTCCGGCTTCCGATGCTGTACTGATCCCTTGCAGTCCCCTCACTTCAATATCATACGCTTTGCCGAAATAATGAAAGGCGTCATGAGCGGTAACGAGCACTCGGCTTTCTTCCGGAATCGAAGCAATCTGTACCTTCGCATAAGTGTGCAGTTCCTGCAATTCGGTTAAGTACGCTTCCGCATTCTTCTCATAATCCTCGCTGTGATCGGGGTCGATCTTCATTAATTCATCCCTGATCGTCTCTGTCACTGTCATCCAATGCGAGACATCAAACCAAACGTGAGGGTCATACTGTTCACCGGCTTCTTCATCCCCTGCAAGCAGCTTCGATGCTTCAATCGCTTCCGCTACAGCGATCGTCGGCTTATCCTCGTTCATCTGTTCCAGGATGTCCCCAAGCTTTGCCTCTAAATGCAAACCGTTATAGAAAATAATGTCAGCCTCATCCAGCTTCCGCACATCTCCCTGTGTCGCTTTGAATAAATGCGGATCTACCCCTTCCCCCATTAATCCCGTCACTTGTACGTGTTCACCGCCGACTTCTTTGGCGACATCCGTAATCATCCCAATCGTTGTGGTCACCTTCAGCTTACTGTCGTCTTTTGCCCCGCTGCTGAAGCTCTCTCCAGAACTGCCGCACGCAGTCAGTACCAAGATCAAGACCGCGGCAAGAGCAATTACCATCCCTGATCTTTGAAACACGGACTTTCTCACTTGCAACGTATTCACATTTCTTCTCTCCCATCTCCATAAAAGTTTTACTAGTGAAAGTATATTGACCTGATGCCTAATTGTTTACCTAAATCCTACTTTTTTATTATATACAATAAAGTTTACCTAAGGCAACATTTTGTTTTCAAAATAAAATGATAATTTCAAGAGTCTTTAGCGATCATTTAACATTCAAAAAAACCTATGACCTGTCTGTCCGGCAACCCTCTTGGAGAGTTCCCCTCTTAGACCTGATCATAGGCATCCTGAAGTCTTCGTTCTTATTCTGTTGTCTTCGTATTTTTAGCAGACGTTAAGCCGATCTGTTTATCATAAGCGTCGAAAATTTGCCTCGCAATCGGAGCGGCTCCCCATGAGCCATAACCACCTTCAGGCACAACAACAGCGACAGCAAGCTTCGGATCATCAAAAGGAGCAAACGCGATGAAGATTGCGTTTTCCACACCTCCGCCGGCTACATTCTGCTGTGACGTTCCGGTTTTACTCGCGAATTCATAAGGAAAATCATCAAATCCTTGCTGACTTACCTTCGACATCCCGTCCAGCACTTCTTCCCAATATCTTTCATCGAATTCAATTTCATCTACCACTTCCGGCCCTTTAAACTGTTCCACCAATTCCCCGTCGTGAGTCGTAATTTTTTCCACAAATTGCGGCTTTAGACGAACGCCTTTGTTCGCCAGCGTCGTCGCAAATTGCGCGAGCTGCAGTGCTGTATAACGGCCGCCTTGACCGAATGAGGAGAATACCATGGAGGCCAGTGCGCTGCCGGTCACATCGGTATTCGTATATTCAATCGTTCCTGTCGATTCTCCAAGCAGACCGCTGCCTGTATCAGAGCCGAGACCGAACTTCTTCATGTAGCCATCCCATACGTCCAATACTTTATCCCGTCCGAGCTTTTTATAAAGCGGCTGGCCGATCATTTCTGCCATGAACGTATTCGATGATTTCGCAATCGCCCTTGAAGGATCCATGCTTCCATAGCTGGTCTGCTCCGAATTTCGAATCCTTGAATTGTCTGCACCGAAGTAAAACTCACCGTTGTCAAAGTATTGCGTGTTCGTCGTAATGACGCCTTGATCCAAACCAATTAACACGGTCAAAGGCTTGATGGTGGAACCTAGAGGCACAAGTGAGCCAGGATGCTTCGCTCGCTCCGCATCATCCTTATAATCTGCTGGAACGTCCGTGATGGTACCATTCTGATACTTGTTGCCCATTTTCTCAAGATCCTCTGTGCTGAGTCCGCCTCTCCACACATTCGCGTCATAGGATGGAAAGTTGGCCATTGCAATAATTTTGCCGGTCTCCACCTCCATCGCTACGGCATATCCAGAAGTTGCGTTCACGCCGGTCTTGTTGACGGAGCGGTACAGTGGATCTGTCTTGATCTTAATCAGATGCTCGGCAATGGCATTCTCTGCCGCAAGCTGTACTTCTTTATCTAGCGTTAAGTACAAGTTGTTTCCTTTGACCGGAGGAATAATCTCGACCTGATCACTCACAATCTGTCCCAACGGATCTACGGAATATATTTTCTTCCCGTTCTCCCCTCGAAGCTGATCCTGAAACATATACTCAATGCCGTAGAAACCGACCTCTTCATCACTTAAATACTGCTTTTCTTCCTTATCTTTCCGGTACCGATCGAACACAGAGGAAGTATTCCCGGCAGCGGAGCTGTAGGAGCGCAAATATCCTAGCAGCTGAGCGGCGATTGAGGTCTCCTCATCCTTCATCGCGAAGTGTCGGATGCTCTCCTCGACGATTTCAACCCCCAATAACTGATCACGATGCTCTGCGAAGTACGCCAGCTCCTCGTCGCTTAAATCCGTCTTGATTCGGCGCGGTTCGCTGAATCGCTGGAGAATCGTCGTCTGATTGCCCTCCAAATCAAAGCCGACATCCATCTGCTCCATAATTTCAGCAGCCGTCATCGACGCTTCACCCGGTTCTCCTTTTTCCTTAAAAATCTGCTCCAGCTTCTTCGCCATCGCAATCCAATCTTCTGCCGTAGCGGTCTGCTCAACACGATAAAACAGCGATTGCGTAGAGGTAGAGTAAGCGAGCTCCGCACCGTTGTGGTCGTATATATTTCCCCGAATTGGCGGAATTGGACTTTCATATACGTTCTGCTTATGCTTCAGCGCCAGCAAATCCTCGCTCTCAACAAATTGCAGTATTGCAAGACGGATAACCAAAATCGAAAAAAGTATAAAGGTGCAGAAGAAAAACACATTTAATCTGACGCCAAAGCTTCTTCTTTTCAGCCATTCCTTCTTCTTGGCGTCTTGTTCATTATGCTTATCCATATTCCCTGATCTGCCCTCCTATCGTAAAAAGATCGATTAATGTATGGATGATTTCCCCTTCGCCGCTCTGATCAGGGTACCTTACAATTTGCACCGCATCCATCCCTGCACGCTCAGCAGCCCATATATCGTTGACTTCATGATCCCCGACAAATAGAACATCAGTCCCTTCCAGTTTGGCTTGTTCCAAAGCGAGCCTAAACATGGCCGGATTCGGCTTCTCAAGCCCAACCTCCGTAGATACAATGATAGGATCAAAATAATGCAGCACATTTAAATGTCGAAGAATGTCATGCAGGGTGGGTGCAAAATTAGAAACGATTCCGAGACGATACCCTTCCCGGCTGAAGCGTTCCAAGGCCGGCAATACATCTTCAAATAGCACATAAAGCTCAGGGGAAACGAAAAGTTCATACAGTTCATTGCAGAGACGGACGATTTCAACCGTTTCTAAATACTGCTGTGCCCCTAACCCGCTCAGTACTGCTTCGTAAATTCCGATCCAATAATTCCGATCGCTGTCTGGAGAGCATACCGCATATTCATCCTTTTCCTTGCGATAATAATACCGCTCGATGGCAGCAGCGAGCAGCTTGCGAACCTCCCGTTCGTCCGTCTTCAAGCCCTTCCCGTCCAAGCATGTTTTGAACGCTTTATAGGAATCCGGTGTCGTAATCAATGTATCTCCCGCATCTAAAAATACAGCTTGATACGAAGCCAGTGATTTTCTCATCCCCATATCTCATTTCTCCTCCAATGATTAAGACGAAAAAAGAACACGTTTTGTTCCTGATCATGAACGTGTTCCATCATTTTTCCTAACTGATTCTTGAAAACTTCCCCATATCGACGCATTCGCACTGGATGACATCCTTTATTTCGGCGTAGCCCGTTCGATGAAATCGTTGATGAGCGAATTGCGGCTCATCGTAAACGTTTGCCCTTTGAAGGTGATTTTCACATCGTCGCTGTTCAGCACGCTATCCAGCTTGAAATTGGGACTGACAATCGTAAAGGTTCCATCCGAATTCACTTGGTATTCCGCCTGTGAAGCTTCATCCATCATCGTTTCCATCGCTTCATCCTTGGCATAACTCCATATTTTTTCGCCTGCCGCTTTAATTTCATCCGTATAATTAGAGCCGTAATAAATCAATGAAACTGCGATCGCCAGCACCAGCACCCATTTGACGACGGTTTTGACGATACGTATGATGATGGCCACAATCACAACCGCAGCCAAAATGATATACCACTTATCCTGCAGAAACTGTACCCATTCATTTTCCATCGCTTCTACCCCATTCAGTCATCTTAATTTTCATTTTTTTAACTTCCTAATCTCAGCAATTACCTCTTTCCTTCTAGATTATACTGAATGTCCCACCCGTTTACCACCGGGGAATGCTTCTAAATTTATTGATTTTCCCCCACGCCCCCTTATATCTAAGTGTGTTTTATTTTTTTGAAAGCGATATCCAAGAAGTTTGCAAGTCATATCTTTGTCCAATGCCGCGTACAAGTAGTGTAGGAGACAGGCAATTCGGAAAGATGCGTTTGGATAGACATCCCTTAAGGAGGTAAATATTTTGCGTAGCGCGTTATGGCTTTATCTTTTTATTTTCGTCGCCTTTTTTGATCTGCATGCACAATACCCCATCTTAACTCCATTCGCCATATCTCTGGGAGCTGCCCCTTCGTTCATTGGCTACATCATGGGCATGTATTCCCTGACCCACCTTCCCGGCAATGTAATGGCAGGCTACGGAGTGGATCGATATGGCGGTAAATGGTTCATCGTGGTCAGCTTAACCTTGGGCGGCATCCTGCTCATTATCCAATCTCACGTCGTCAATCCGTGGCAGCTGCTTGTCATCCGTTCGATCAGCGGATTCGTGCTCGCCTTTCTCTCGCCAGCTTGTTTGGCTATGCTCGCGAAAATGGCGAAAGACGCGGTTCACCAAAGCAAGCTGATGACAGGCAACGGTATTATCCACACGCTGGCCTCTGTTGTATCACCTGCAGCAGGCGCTGCGCTCGTTGCCAAATTGGGCTTCGCCCAATCGTTTAACATGCTCGGTTGGGGATTGATTGCTTCGGCATTGTTCGCCATACTTTTCGTAAAAGAACCGAAGCAGCTCATGTGGCAAAATCCTGATGTCAACCCAGAACAACCTAATTTAGAACCAGAGCCATCTATTAAAGTAACCAGCTCGCTTTTATTTTTCTGCCTCCCGATGGCCTTATCATGCTCCCAGGGAATTTTATTTTTTGAAATCCCCTTGGCTTTTAGGGAATCTGAAAATATGGTGCTGACGACGGGATACTTGTTTAGCGCCATCAGCTTAGGATCACTTGTGACGATGAGTTTCTGGTTTTTAAATCGAGTATCTCCGCTCTGGAGGCTGTCGATCGGTACCCTCGGACTGGCACTGCTATTTTTCGCTCTGTCGATTGAATGGGCCTTACCGCTAATTGTCACCTTATTTTTAATCGGTATGACCAAGGGAGTGATCTACCCGTCCATCGCCGCCTTTCTTGCACAGCAATCGGACCACAATAAATACGGCCGAAACTTTGCTATGCTGTCCATCGCTTATTCCATCGGGGCTTTTCTTGGTCCAATCATTGCCGGAGAAGTGAGAGAATTCTTCTCCCCTTATTTCGCCGCTTTCCTCGTGCTGATGATCGGGATGCTAATACGGCCGCGCAGAAATCCAAAAACATGGACTTCTCCTAACAATGTTTCCATTTGACCTAGCGTGGGGACAAAATAAAAAAAACCTCTACCCGTGTCCTTTCAGTGATGAGCACCGTTTACGCAGCAAACTACTTCGTATACCGTCATCTTCACGTTCAGAGGTTGGTTTTTAATATAATATTACTGCTGATGATCACCCTTAGAGGTCGAGTTATTTTGTCTTTTTACGTTATACTAGAAGGGATAGATCGACATTTCCCGGGAAATGCAGTTGTTAAGCTTGAGGATTTGTCGGATCCTATTCCAACCTACATCGGACGGAGGAGAATTCGACATGGGCAGCATTGTGATCATCGTTGAAGGAAAGAACGATAAAAGCAGACTGAAGCGGCTTGTCACACCAGAAGTCGAGATCATCTGCACTTTTGGAACCTTAAGCACGGAACGTGTTGAAGAATTGAAGCAGAGAGTTCGCGAGAAGGATATTTTTATTTTCACCGATAATGATCCTTCCGGTAAAAAAATCAGAGGAATACTGCGTGATCACTTCCCAGATGCGGAGCATTTGTATACAAAAAAGGGGTATGCCGGAGTCGAAGGCACACCCGATGAGTATCTCATTCAGCAATTGGAAAAGGCTGAGCTGGACGAATTTATTGTCTATCCACCCGAGCCGTTCGAATAAACCCTGCTACTGCAGGAAGAAGATAACTACCGTCACCGAAAGCGTGCTGAATACTGTAGAGGATAATACCGCCTGCGATGCGAATTCCGGTTCATTGTCGAATTCTACCGCCAGCAGCACGCTGTTCAAAGCGGTTGGAACCGCGCACGATAAAATCAGCGCACTGCCCAGCAGGCCGTCAATTCCAAGCATCCAGCAGGCTGCGGCCCCGAGCAGCGGACTAACCATGAGCCTAAGCAAATTAGAAAGCAGCACATCGGAAATCTGAAATTTCCAGCTCATCGTTCCAAGCTGCGCCCCTAATGTAATGAGCGCGACCGCAATGAATCCCCCCGCAATGTAATCAATCGGTGTGTATAAGGCTGACGGCAGCTCCCACTCCATCCCCTTGATCAGAAATGCAATCGGAATCGCATAGATCACAGGCATGGTCAGAACCGTTCTTAACGTTTTTCGCCAATCCTGCCTGTGGGAATTGATGCTGTACACCCCATACGTATGAGGCAGCAAGGTCTGAATCATCATGATGATGATCTGTACCGATAATGTAAACGGATTGTTGTTGAAGACGAGCTGATTCAGCGGCAGTGTATAATTGGCGCTGTTATAAAAAAGCACGCTGTGCCTCACCGCCACCCGCAAACCTCCCTTATAGCCCTTGAGCCTGATCATGATTTCGGTTGCTGCCACCAGCATCGTAAAGAATACAATAAAAAACAATAAGACCTGAAAAATGACGTCCACCGAAATAACCGATTCATACAGCATCTTAAATATGACGACGGGCGAGAATAAGTAAAAATTCAGCTTTGACAGCGTCTTCATATCGAGTTGAAAACATTTTTGCATAAGAATGCCCGCTCCGATCATGATCGAGAGCGGGACAATATTATGGAGTAAAATATAGCCGAAATAAGCCAAGGCAATCATCCTTTAAACTTTAAAAGCTCCACCTGTTATGGTTTTCTGCATTATTCTTTCGCAAGCTCTATCATATCCTCCGCAATATCAGCGGGCTCAATCTCATCCATCCGATCCCCAACTAAATAATAATTGCGGATCTTCCCTTCTTTATCGACCAATACATAAACATTCGTATGAGCATAATCACCCTGCTCTGTCTTTTGGACACCTACCCCGTATCCTTTTGCAAGATCGAGCAAATACTGCTGATCATCACTTCTTAAGAAGTGCCATCCTGAATAATCCGCATCAAAATAAGAAGAAAACTCCTTCAACCTTTCTACCGTATCGTTCTCAGGATCGAAGGTAATCTGAAGAATGGCCGTTTCATCCCCGAAAGCTTCTTCCTTCTTCAGTTCTTCCTGCACCTTGGAGAGCACCTGTGTCGTTGGAGGACACACATCGGGACATGTGGAGAAGAAGAAATAAACGAGTCTCGCTTTCCCGTTTGTATTATCCAAGGAGACAGTATTTCCTTCGGTATCCGTCAGCTCGAATGGCGCCGCATCCATAATGACGTCATAATCGGATCCGCCTCGATCTGCGAAATAAGCCCAGTAAATCACTGCAGCGGCAGCAACGACCAATACGGCGATCGCCGCATAGGTCAAAACATAACTTTTCTTCATCTTTTCCTCCCATGACCGTATGTAATTTGCGCTTTCATAATAAGATTGCAACGAATATAGGTTTATACCATGTTTACTTCTGAAATGAAGAACGGATAAGCCTCCGGGCCGTTCCGGAAAGCTTATCCATTACTTTACTCAGGCTTTCGTGGCAGTGTCTAATATCATGATCAAGAACATGATCATTAAATAATTGACAGAGAACATAAACGCCTTCTTCGACCATGCCTCGTCGTTCTTCGCCGTAAAACCTTGAAAACATATGATAAGCCATACGAGTGCCAGCAGGACGCCAGCAACCAAGAATATCATACCGGTATACTTGTATGTGTACATTAGAATCGGGAAAACAATCAGCAGCACGACATAAGGAATCATCTGCAGCTTTGTCCGCTTCACCCCTTTAACGACAGGCAGCAGCGGGAAGCCTGCAGCACGATATTCTTCCTTCCGGCGAATTCCGAGTGCCCAAAAGTGAGGCGGCTGCCACAAAAACAAAAATGCGAACAGCAGCCATGCGCCCATATCGACTTCCCCGGTAACTGCAACGTATCCAATCATCGGCGGCATCGCACCGGATACGCCTCCCATCGAAGTGCTCCATGTTGAGGTTCTTTTCAGCCAAAGGGTGTACACCACAACGTATACGAACATTCCGACGATACCCAATATCGCAGACCAAAGGTTGATTAGCAGCAATACTGCTAGCCCGATCAGTCCAAGAATACTTCCATATACCAAGACATGCGAGGGCTTCAGCTTCCCTGTCGCTGTCGGACGTTCTCTTGTTCGATCCATCTTCGTATCCAATTCTCGGTCCAAATAGTTGTTGAATACACAAGCGGAGGCCATCACTAGTGTGCATCCAATGAGTACTTGAATCAGCAGCAGCCAGTCGATATCCCATTTGGATGCGACCCAGAATCCTCCGAAGGCTGCAATTAAATTGGACTGAATAATTCTTGGTTTCGTGATTTGCACATAATCTTTCCAGGTCACAGAATCTTCACGACTGGATGGATTAACGAGCGAATCCGCCGCTTTTTCCATGCCTAATTGCTTATTCACAGTGAACCTCCCTTCAAGTCAATCCGCTACAAGAAAATAGAGAATTTCCTAGAACGCAGGCATTGCCGCGGGGAAATTCATCAGAATTATTTATTCATACTAATAAAACTTCATCGCCAAATCCTTGCCAGAACTTAGATGGAGATGAAGCTTCTACCTTTCTAAAACGGTAGTCCTGCAGCTATGGTTCGTTTACTTCCTCATTATCATATCAGTGGAGCTACCATTTGACAACAAGACACACCGATTGTCGATGGATTGTCACGAAGCTAATCGTTTTATGTCATTGATTTTTCATATTTGCATTTTACAAACTCCTCACAGCAGAGCAGGAACACTTTTGTTTCTAGGCCATACACTATATTGTTCAAAGCAATCCTTTGCCTATATACATGAAGGGAGTGATCCTGCCCCATATGGCCATAATCAAAACGACAGCTGGACACACGAAGCTTCTGGCCAGATTAATGAGAGCGGAAGCGGAGGGCGACGGAGAGCTGGGCATGCTGATGGTGGGCAATGTAGGAGTGAATCGGGTATTGGCCGACTGTCTGGATTTTGAAAACATCGATAATCTTGAACAAATGGTGTTTCAGAGCCCTGGCGGTTTTGAAGCGACGCAAAAGGGTTACTTTTATCAAGGGGCGCGAGATAAAGATATTCGTCTTGCGAGACAAGTGATTAACGGTAAAAGATATCATCCGGCTTCGAATTCATTATGGTTTTTCCGCCCCGAGGGCAGCTGTCCCGCCCAATGGTTCAACCAGTACAACTCTGGACGATTTAAATCCCACTGTTTCTTCTCCCCAACACAGAGCGCCTGTCCAAAGGTTTTCTCCTATGGGTATTAATCCATAGATTATTTAACCATCATCTAAGGAGGTACATGTTTTGTACAACACATATGCAAGCTGCTTAGGCTATCATGCCGATTACGATGTTCGATATCCTTCCTATCCTCAAACGGGAACGGCGGGGATGATGGCTCAGACCCCTGGATTTATGACCTCCCCCGGAGCATTTCCTGGTGCCATGGTTACTCCCCAAATGCCGAGCGGCACAGCGATTCCCGGTGTTCCTGGACCTGCAGGAGGCACCCAAGGCATGCTGCCGGTTGAACAATCCTATGTAGAGAACATTTTGCGCGCGAATCTCGGAAAAAAAGCCAAGTTTTACATGACTTATGAGAACAATTCGCAATGGAATGCCAAGATTTTTGTCGGCGTGATCGAAGCGGCAGGCCGCGACCATATCATCATCAGCGATCCGGCAACCGGCAAACGTTTCTTACTGCTGACATTAAACTTGGATTTTGTTGAATTCGATGAGCCTCTCAATTACACGCTTCCTTTCGGCAGCGCGGGTCAGACAGCATCTGGGAGATAAGTATGTTCTCCTGCAGGATTGGCAACAATGATGGAAGTCGTTCCTTAAAATAGCAGGCTCAATTCGAGCAGCGGATAAAATCCCAAATATGCATTTTGTCCGCTCCTCCCTCTACATATTGTAAACATTCTCCCCAAATGGGGTGTTCGGTTTGTTTTCTGTTGAAGACAAAAGCCTCTGGGAGCTTTAAGGTGTCCCAGACTTCAACAAACAAATTCGGTTGGTCCTTACCTTCGTAAATTTCCACGTGATTAAAAGAAGCTAAACATTTTTTTGTCCACTGAAGGTAGGAAATCCGAACTTCCGGACGAATCTTATATTCAACGAATGTGATCTGTTTCATTTTTTTCACCTGCTCAGCAATATCAGAATATACATGCATTCTAGCATGATTCGAACTGAAGTGAATAGGAGGATTGTTATTGGATACCGGAACCCATCTCGTCGTTGGCATTGGACTCGGTGGACTAGCAATGACTGATCCGGCGATAGCTTCCGATGCGACCGCGTCAGCTGCAGTGATGATCGGAACGGTGCTCGGTTCCCAAGCTCCGGATGCAGATACGATCATGCGAATGAAAGGCAATGCGGCTTATATACGCCACCATCGGGGTATCAGCCATTCCATTCCATTTCTGTTTATCTGGACCGGATCAATCAGTCTGGTGCTCAGTGCCATCTTTAGCAGCGTACCATTCTGGCATCTTGTTTTCTGGGTATTCCTCGCTGTATTTGTTCATATTTTTTCCGATTTGTTCAACACATACGGAACACAAGCCCTTAGGCCGATATCGGAACGATGGATTTCATGGAACATTATTCATATTTTTGACCTGTTTATTTTCAGCTCGCATTTGGTAGCTATTCTGCTGTGGGTGCTCGGAGTTCTCTCCGCAAGTATTGTTTTCCCTTTACTGTACGGGATCATACTGCTTTATTACTTATGGAGAACGCTCCACCGAGCTCGACTTATAAGGCTGATGCCATCCATTGATTCCACACATGAGCCGGACGATCAATATTTGCTCATTCCGACGATTCGCCATTCCTTGTGGCACGTCGTAAAGATAAAGAAGAACGGAAGCTACATCCAAGGGGAATGGAATCAAGGCCGCTTGAAATGGATCGATAAAGTGCAATGTGCGGATCATCCTGCAGTGGAAGCGTCCAAGCATCATCCGAATATCGCGTCGTTTTTGTATTTTACGTCTTATGCTTGTGCAGAAATTCGGCAGCATCCCCGAGGCTACGAGGTTCGCTGGATCGATGTTCGCTACCGACACCGAAATAAATATCCGTTTGTCGGCGTGGTCATCATGGATCACGATTACCGATTTTTAGACAGCTATGTCGGTTGGAAAAGCAATGAAAAAATCAAGAAAAAACTGCGTTTTAACGCTTAATCATTAAATAAGAGAATCAATTTCATAAATCTCATGCCTTGATATGACTGACTTTTTTAGACATAGAAAAAGGAGTACCTCCCCAAATCTCGAATAGGTTAAGCGACTAAACCAACCAATTGAGATGAGGTGAACTCCCT
>NZ_JBHSQV010000162.1:0-39544 GCF_042658665.1 Marinicrinis lubricantis | reverse complement strand
GAAAGCGACAAATTACACTGAGCCTGAACAATTTTATTGTCAGGCTAGCGTCTTTAGGCGCAGTTTGGCAACAGGGGGTTATACCCCCAGAGCAAACCACCCGTTGGACGGGTGGTTATGATTTTCTTCAATAATGAACCGCCACAATTTTTGAACTGCACCTCCAAAGGTTAGAGTGTGTCTAACACGATTGGGGTGCAGTTCAATTTTTCTTGATGGTGATCCTTGTTAACCGACTGCGGAGTCACGTTTCATCGCTTACAGCACGTTAATCTCTCTCGTTAAATACATCATGAGGTCGTAACCGTCCCATATGGGTTGAAACTCAAGCGCCTGACCGATATCGACGATTCGATCAATGCCATATCCTCCAAGCTTGCCTGCGAAGGAAAGCAAATCGGAACGGTCAAAGCCGTATACCGTTAAGGTTTGGTCTTTTCTAGTAAGTTCAGGCAATATGCTTTCCAAGGAGGTTCGCTCTGTTTCAAGAAATAGTCCTCCGCCGCAGTGTTCATCCCTTATTTCCTCGCTTAAGGATGCAATGTGTACGCGATATGGCAGACTCGTGCCGGAGGTGGACAGCTGGTCTCCTTTGCCGTCCATCGCATACGAATAACCGGTAACCATTCGGGTTACACCAACCTCCGGTCCCCAAAGGAGCGTTCTTTGTTCGAGCCATTCGGTAAGCGATGTCCAAAATATGCTTTTCGCCTGTTCAATCTCTTCATTGCTGCCAATCCAGAGAATGAGTCTTGGAGATGAGCAGGCTAATTGATCAAACCAAAAAGCATCATTGTAGAAAAGCTTCGTGATTCTTTTCAATTCCTCGCCATCAGCTTTTACGATGGATGCAGCGTTCAACGCGCATATGGAAAACTTGCCTGTGAAACAGAGCTCTGTGGCATTCGGCGGTAGAGGAATGCTGCGAATTTTGCGTATGGTGTCATCTCCGCCCCATATTAATCGGACATCACATAAGGAGGAAAACAGCTGTGTAACGGTATCGTCATGATCGTAGCTGACGATCAAGGTTCTTTTCTTAATTTCAGCAAATGCGGGGTTAGACAGTGTATCATTCAACACTTTGATCAACATTTGGATCTGCTCTGTTCGTCTGGTCGACAGCCGAATCATATTGACATTGCCAATGAGCAGGGAGAGAAACCATGAATATAAAAAAATCGTATCCACGTTGGATGGTGCAAGATGAAAAGCCGATCCGCGGGGGACAATGATACGCTTGCCTGCTTTTGCTTCAAACGCATGCTGCAGCTGCTTGAGATGCGATTTGCGCATCCAATGGGCCATTGCCATCATTTCCGGAAATCCGCGGAACGTTCGGTCTAACAAGATTCGTCTCGATACTTCAGATATAAATTCCATCGAACGATGATGAAAGGGGGAGAGGGGCGTAGATTCGGCAATTTCTGCTGCATATTCTTGCCAAGGTTTATCCGTTTGAGCGGGTAGCAAAATGTTCATGTGCGGCTTACCTCCTCAAAGGCATGCGTATCACTGCAGCCGCGCAGCTCTGCGGCCGGGAGACGTCCATGGACTTGGAAGTATTTACCATGTCGTCCGCAGGGGCAATCGTCCTCACCCAAAATAGTCCCTAAGTCTTCGGTCAGCAAGCTGTGACCGGGATAACTTCTAGGCAGGATGCTTAATGTCTGAATTAATCCGGATTGGCCTGCAGGCAAGACTTCCAACGTGAGGGGGTCTCTAATCATGACATCCGCAAAATCGGGTGCATGCAAATGTCCTTCTTCGCACTCGACGAACACGGAACCGATCTGCTCGACCATGCCATAGAAATTATGCACCTTTTGAATTCCAAGCTGATCTTTTAAACGGTCCTTGAAGGTTTGATTGTCTACCGCCATATCGATCAGTTTTTTCCAACCTCCGCTGTGAATGAGCATACTACCAGGGAGTTGAAGCTGTATCCCTTGTTCTGCAGCCTGGAGATAGAAGTACTGCCATACCATAAATGTGAATCCGAAAAACAAGATGTTCTCATCCTTATGATCATCTAGATACTGCTTCAGCGCATCCCACTGAATATTCATGTCCCCGTCCAGCATGTAGAAGTGGCTGCGGCCTAAAAACGATAGACCTAACAGCCCGGCGCCGCGTGCACTGAAGGAGGTGCGATCCTTGATGACATCCTTGGAATCTACGAAGATCATAGGATAGCGCTGATTCCCAACGAACGAAGACATAATGGACACAAGAGCTTTTGTTTGCAGTACGGACGTTTCTTTATCCAAAAAGATGCGAGAGACCACTTGTGACGTCGTTCCGCTCGAGGTTAACGTTTTGATGACTGATTCCCGAGGGACGGACCTCAGCTCATGCTGCTTAAATAGACGCACAGGGAGCATCGGAAGGGATTCGATGTCCTGCACCGTCTCCCATCTGCTGGGAATGGCGGCCAATAATTTACGATAGGGCTCGCTGCGCGATTGATGGAATTCAGTGAGTTCACACAAAAGCTCTCCAAGCAGCTTTCTCTTTTGCAAACGACGTAGCTTGTAAGGATTTTGAGAAATTAAAGCTTCAATATTCATTCTCTCACCCTTTCATATAATGCGTGGTAATCTACTTTACCTGTCGTTAGACGGGGAATGTCTTCAAGGACAGCGATCCGGAATACGGACGGATGAAGATGATACACTTCCGTTAACATGGTCTTGATCTTTTGTCGGCTGGTCTCATTGCGAATGACAATCACCAAGTTTGTATCATCACCCATACAGTAGCACGCCTCGCCGTTCGTTTGTTCCGCTAGTCGTTCGACTTCATCAAGATTGATTCGCAAGCCTAAAACCTTAATGAATCGCTTCTTTCTTCCCACAATATAATAAAATCCGTTCTCACCTTTGCGAGCGATGTCTCCCGTGAGCAACCGTCCTTTCAGTTCGTCCTCTTTAGCTAGATCCGCGCGGTTCGAAGCATATCCCATCATCACATTGGGGCCGGAATAAACCAGTTCCCCGGATTCCTTATCAATCTCTAATGTGCCTCCCGGGATCGGAATGCCGATGGAGCCGATGCCTTCCTTGATTTTGTCATACGGTACATAGCTGATTCGTGCTGTTGCCTCCGTTTGTCCATACATCGTAAAGAATCGCAGTTGATTCGCGTATGCGATATCGGCGAAGTAGTGCTGCAGTTTTTCGTCTAATCGGCCTCCGGCCTGTGTCATCGTGCGCAGCGTGGGGAGCGACTTGCACATCCGCTCGAAATTCAATCTGTGCAGCATTTGATAAACATAAGGGACACCTGCTAACGAGGTGGCCCCATGCTCTCGAAAAAAGTCCCAAAACGATTTACTGACTAAGTTGGCCTCAGTCATTAGAAGCGTTGCATGATGAAGCAGATGGCTGTTGATGACGGATAATCCATAAGAATATTGCATAGGAAGTGTTGTAATAGGCCGTTCCGACGAAGCAATTTCTAAATACGTCGCAATCGATTCGGTGTTTGCTTGTAAATTGTGATAGGACAGACGCACCATCTTTGGACTGCCGGTTGTTCCGGAGGTGGAGAGGAGCAAAGCCAGATCAGGGTGAATTTCAGGCGCCTCCGGCCGGCTTGATTCATTTCGAAGCATCAGCATGTAACCGAATGCGTCGCCTTGGATCCGATAATGCGCAGGTAGACTGCTATCTTTAGGAAGCCAAAGCCATTCCGGGCGATATTCCTTGATCAGTTGTTCCCGCAGCCGATCATGCATGGACGCGTCCAGCAGGGTGATGGTATGGCCGCTTTGCAGTCCTGCCAAGTATCCGACTAGCGCACCAAATGTGTTTCTGCAAAAGACAAATCCCAACGATTTGATTTGAAAGGATAGTTGCCGCTTTAAGTCAGACGAGGAGCGGGAAAGATCCGCATAGCTCCATGCTTGGCTTTCGGCTTGTTCTATAACGGCTGAATTTCCAATGACATCGTCTATATGCCAGAAACTCATACGATCATCCCCCCGTCAACTCCGATGACTTGCCCGGTAACATATGCTGAACGATCGGAAGCGAGAAAAGCGATCATCGATGCGACATCCGTTGGATCTCCGATTCTCCCCATACGGATCGATTTAATTTGTTCGTCAATGGTTTTTGCGGGGAACTGACGGATCAAATTCGTGTCGATAAATCCAGGGGCTACGACATTCACTCTGATATTGGAAGGCGCTAGTTCTTTGGCTGCGGATTTCGATGCGCCGATCAGGGCCGCTTTGCTCGCGCTGTAGGCAACATATCCAGGGCTGCCAAAGCGGCCTAGAATAGAACTGATATTAATCATTGAACCGGATTTCTGACGCATCATAAGTCTTGAAGCGTACTGCATATGAAATATCACCGAATAGAGATTGACAGCGAACATTCGATGAAGAGACTCCTCAGTAATCATCCCCAACATGGCTTTTTCCAGCATGCCCGCGTTGTTCACCAGTACGTCTAGACGCTTGTACGCTTTTTGAACGGAAGAGAGTGCTTCCTTCGTTTCGCCGCGGTTGGATACATCATAGGCCAGGAGCAGAGGAGGATTCATGCCCAATGACTTGATTCGTTCTGAGGTTTCCGATAAGTTCTCCATCTTCCTGGCGCTGATTACGACATGGGCTCCTTCTGCTGCGAGGGCAACCGCCGCGGCTTGCCCGATGCCTCTTGAAGCTCCGGTGACCCATGCGATTTTTTCTTCCAAAAGCATCAGCAATCGACTCCGTACTTGCTTCTTAAAATCTCTTTCACTTTCTTGTAGCTCGAAAAATCAATCACATCCTCAGTATCCACCATAATATCAAAGGCATCATCGATTGCGGCGACGAGCGCCATATGAGCGACGGAGTCCCATTCAGGGATGCTGTTGTATTCCAGTTCATCGATAACCTGCTCCTCAGGGATCGATAATACTTCCGAGAAAATCGTTCGTAATTGATTTTTTTCCATAATGAAGCCCTCCTATCATTTCGAAATCACTCTGGCAGGATTGCCGAACAGTTTTTGATGTGCCCCTACGTTCTGAATAACAACTGCGCCCATTCCGATGTACGCATGGTCACCGATGGTCACTTTTTGCAGTGTTGAGGCGTTCAAACCTAGCCAAGCATACCTGCCAATCACCGAGCCTCCACCGAGTATCGTCCCAGCCGTCAGCATGGCTCCTTCTGCGATGCGGCAGTTATGCCCGACATGGACATGGTCATCGATTTTGGCATATCGTTCGATGACCGTATCTTGCAGCGTTCCTCTGCATACGGTGCTCAAACTGCCAATTTGCACGTCATCTTCAACCCGTACTGAACCCAGATGGGGCATGTGCATGGGTATACCGTCCAGATCTCGTTCAAATCCAAAACCTTCCTCACCGATCACGGCACCGGATTTAATCCAGCAGTTCCGTCCGATTGAAACACCATCTTCAATGACGACATGATGGCCAATGACGGTGTTCTCACCGATCACGGCACCGCGCCCAATGAACGTGTTCTTCCCGACTTTGACACTGGGATGGATACGCGCTTCTTCCGTTTCTTCTCTGAAACCGACCTGCCGTGACAAGAGCTGCAGTGCAAGAGCAAAGTGAAGTCTCGGCGTATCTGATACGAGTACGGTGATGTGATCAGCAGCAGCTTCGGCCGGACCAATGACAGCAACTTGATAAGGAGTTGTACCCGCCAAAAGTGGGGAACTGGCAAAGGATAGAGAGCCTTCAGCTAAAGCTGTAAGCGGCCGGACCCTTTCAATGTGCAAATCGGAACCGATGAGTGGAAGCTTTAGCTGATCAGCCAGCCATGAGACTTTAACCTTTGTCATAAGTTCTGTTCGCTTGTTTTCGTTTTTGCCGTCTAGACGACCCATCGAATCACCTCAAAGCACTCCGCATAAGGAACACTGTATTGGGTGCCCCTTGTCTTTGCCAAACCGTAAATAAACTGTTTGTCAAAATAAGCGCGGTGCTGCTGCGTCTTATAGTGCTGTAATGCTTCATATTTTTTATCAAGGTCTTTTTCGTCGACAATGGAATAACAAGTATGATCGTAGGTCAGCGTATTCCATGGCAGTTCGTAAGCTAGGATCGAGGAGAGTTTGAAAGCACGAATTCCTTCCATTGTCACAACTTGGTGGTCCTGATGAATATCATGAAGAGACGGCAGCAGGATTAAGTCCGGTTGTAAATCCTTTCTTTTCTGAATGAGGTCTTCCAGAATATTTTGTCTGTATTCAGTAAATTTTCGAACAGGATATTTTAGTATCTCTACGTTTGTTGCCGGAATCCCAAGTGTCATGGTGGATTGAAGTGCTTCCCTTCGTAATTCATCCTTTGGGAATGAGGAAGGTACAGATTCTTCTGCAGCTGAAAATGCAACATAATGAACTTCTTTGCCTTCGCGCGCCCACTTGTGGATCGTAGCTCCGCAACCTAATTCCCCATCATCCGTATGAGGTGCGAGGATCAGGATTTTTTGAATAGCACCCACGTCATGCCCTCCTTTTGATTACTCTGAGTTTATATTAGACGTAAGGCATCCCTGGATAGCTTATTTTGGAATAAAGCCCCTTAATAAACGTATACAGCCTGATATAATCGACGATTCGATTTTCGTACATTTCTTTTAATGTTTGTCCGGGAAATTGGTAGACGAGAAAGGCTGACTTCATATAGTTGGAACGATCGGGAAGACCGAAATTAAAGTAATCTAATAGATCCGTATCCTTGTATAGAACTCCTTTTCCACCAATGATTTGAATTCCTGTATGAAAATGCTTCGCATAGTTCGCACATGATTCAATCCAATACATATTGTTTACGGAGTTTCCATAAAGATTGGCTTGGGTGACAACGGCATCGAAATCCAGTTGGTCCCATTTCAAACACATATACGATCCATGAAAAGGGAGCCACATTCTATGAAATCCTTTGCTTTTAATATACAGATTCGTCTCCAATACAAGCTTCTCATCGAAATCAAACACACTTTCCCTTTGCCAAACGAAACCGCGAAAAATCAATCGGTCAGACAGATGCTTTGCGGCGTTCCAGCGAATCAGAAATTGATCAATCCACCATTTGACAGCGGCCAATCGGTCTTCGACTGTATTAAAATGAAGCAACTTGCCCCCTACGACACCGAAGTTTTGCTGATGCAAAAATGGGTAAGGGACGGTCATCCAGAGGTCGAGTGCTTTGCCAGCAGCTGCCTCGTGAAGCGCATGGAGGTTCTGGCCAGGAAGAAACAATTGATTCAGCCATTCCTGCCAATCTGTGAGGTCACCTAAAGTACCAAAGGCGGCATATTTCGGATAAATATAGCGGTTTTTACGAACGGACACCGGCGTGAAGATAAAGCCGTGAAACATCCAATCGGCGGGGCTGCCATTAATGATATAGGAAGCATAGTATTTTAGAACGTCAGCAGTCCAATTCGTTACGGCATGATCTGTGACTCCGCCGCAAGGTAGAACGCAGAGGTGGTTGCGAAATCCATCTTGCTGGGAGGATAGGTACCCTTCCGAAGATGTTTTGAGCATAAAATTCTCACACCTTTCCATATCATCGTTACCGTACAGCTTATGTTGGACAAAACTGAATTGTAATCAGACAAACTACTATTTTTGCCGGTCGCAATCACGAGCTGTCCCACACACGCATACGAGTGTAAAGAACGAAACTGCTTTCATATCACATTTAAGGTAAGGTGAAGAACATGAAAATCGTCCATCTTCCTATCGAGCTGGCAGGCCAGATCGGAGCGCTCTGCGGAGCGGCGAAGCATTACGGACATGAAGCTTTCGGATACAATTATTTTCATACGGTGCTTGGTTATAAGGAAAATGTAATGATTGCAGACGGCTTTGAAATTTTGAACGTCATGGATCAAGCCATTCCTTATTTCGATCTGTTTCATTTTCATTACTCTTCGACGTCGATGTGGGACTATCAAGATCTTGAATTGATCCGAAATCAAGGGAAAAAGGCGCTTATGCATCATTGGGGCAACGATGTTCGAATGCCCAGCATTGCAAAGCGCAACAATCCGTATGTCAATACGGGGGACAGCCCTCCGGAAGATCAAATCCGCGAAAAGCTGAGTAAAATTGGAGCTTACATTTCCACTGCTATTGTTCAAGATTATGAAGTACTGCCTTATGTGCAGCCTTATTATAAGAAGGTGCATGTTCTGCCGGTCATCGTGGATACGACAAAGTTTCTGCCTCAATACCCGGATCCTGGAGAAAAAAATCCGCTTGTCATTCATGCGCCGACGAATCCGGAGTTTAAGGGAACACCAGTGATTGAAAAGGTAATTGCCCAGCTGCAAAAGGAAATTCCTTTTCGTTATCAAAGAATTGAACAAATGAGCAATCAACAGGCTATTCAGATGTATCGCACTGCGGACGTAGTCATTGACCAGATGCTAACGGGTTCGTATGGTTTGCTGTGTACGGAATCGATGGCCTTAGGAAAACCGGTTGTGACTTATGTTAGAGACGATTTAATGGGAATGTACAGCGTCAAGCCTCCGATCAGTAATGCCAATCCGGATACGTTATACGTTGTATTAAAGAATTTACTCACGCAAGGCGAGATGCGCAGACAAATCGGAATAGAAGCGCGAAAATTCGCGGAAAGCTATCATGATATGAAAGTAGTGGGACGACAGTTGATCAGCATCTATGAGGATGTTCTGAAAAACGGATAAACGTTCAAATAAAGACGAGAGCCGTCCTGCGCCATAATCATCGACTGAGTCGGTTCTCGTTACCTTGTAACAAGTTTTCATAGCATTAAAAAAAGAGCCAATCACGTGGGTGAAAATGACACACGGATGCTGCTCTTTTTTTTTACATCGAAAGTATACCTTGGTAACTTGCCATCTTTTCTATGAAGTTCATTTTAATCTTTCGAAGATGATAGCTGCTGAATACATTGACTGATGTTGAGATAGAGTGTGGGGTTTTGTTGAGCGATTTCATATAAATCCGTATTCTCAAAATGAAAGAGAACGAGGGCTTGGTTTCCTATTAAAGATGGCTCACGGTTCCCAGCCTGCAAATATTCATAAATATGCAGGTCATCGTATATGAGTCCTTTTCCGTAGTTCATCTGCAGGCCCAGCCGATAATAATGAGCAAAAACCTTTGCATTTTGGATCCAATCTTTGCTTAAATCATTGTTTCCGTAATAATTAGGATTAACGATGACTGCATCGAACCCGAGTGATTGCCAATCCATCACGTAATTGGTGCCGTAATTGGCTACCCAGATGAAGTCTGAGGATCTGTGATGAATTTCCTTCGCTAGTCGGGTTACTAGTTCCACATCGGCTTCTAGCAAACTATCCATCGGCCAGCGAAAACCTTTGAAGCGCAGCTGACGCTGAATTCCGCAATGAGCCCAGTTGAAGCGAAATAAATCAATCCACCAGACGAGTGCTTTTAAACGGTCATTCACTTGGGTGAAATCTAAAGGCGACTCGCTTCCTAATTGAAAGCTTCGCTGGCAGGGATCGGGATAGGGCAAAGTGACCCATATATCCAATGGATTGCTAAGTTCATGCTGTGTAGTGAGATGAGAAAGGGCTGGCAGATTGAAGCCCGGCTTAAACAATTCCAGCATCCATTCGCTCCATTCCAGCGCGCTGCCGGGTTCGGTAAAGCCTCTGTATAACGGGTCTAGAAATGTGCCGTTTGCGGTACGGAGCGGAGAGAATAAGAAGCTTCGAAACAACGTCCTTCCGCTGGAATGCAATGAATCCCGCACATAAACAGACAAGACGGATTCACCCAGTGTCACAGATCGTTCCTTATATGGATGCAGACCGCAGCGGACATGGACGATCGGATTAAGATATCCTGAGGCTTGCGGAAGAAAATAGGCCAATGGAACTTGACTCCTTTCCTATAGACTACGTATTCATTACAAATTGGTAGATTTCCAGCAGACGGGGGATGACTACGTTCAGATCATGGACTTTCAGGCAGTACTCTCTGCTTTTTCGGCCTGCAGTGTGTCGCAGCTCTCCGTCCGTGAGGTAGCGTTCGAGTTGATCGGCTAACGTAATCGGATTGGCTTGGATAAAAGGCAGCGGATACGGATACGTATTTAATAAGTCCTCTCGAATATAACAGACGACCGGTTTGCCCAGCGCCATCGCTTCCACAGAGAAGACTCCATAAGTTCCGACTAAAATCTGGTCGATAACGATGTCCGCCTGGCGGTAAAGCTGCAGGGCTTCAGCGTTGCTGAGATACTCGATTCTCTTATATTCGAAAGCTATTCCTTTTTGCTTCAAATGCGTCAGTGCAGCTTCGATAAACGCCGTTCCTTTGAAAGAAGGCTGTGTGGGTGCGTGAATGATTAAGGGGACTTTCTTGTTTGGGTCCGGATAACTAGGCACGACCATTTCGGCATCGTAGGCTAATGGGAGTATGAAGATATGCTCATAGTAATCCCGCACGTAAGGGTGGAGCTCGTAATCTTGAATGATCGCCGTTTTAATTCTGGAGCTGATGTTCTTCAGCTTCTCGATCATGAGCTGATCGGTACAGGGATTGCATGGATCGCCAAGGAAAGGGCTGAGAATTTTGCTCGCGGCTTCTATCCGGACATCATTGCCCCAATGATGCATAATCATTTTTTTGCCCATCTTAACAATTTCATCTAGGTCGGCGTAATGACTGTCCAGAGTGGCCGAGAGGTGGTAGTGAAAAATATCGATATTCTTCTTATATTTGTGGTACTCGCCTACGACATTGGATAAGTCTGTATGCTGCAAATGATCACTATAGTTCAGAAAGGTGCGGAAGGTGTTATAACCGAATGCCTTATGGCCGTACTGTCTCAACCCTTTAACCAGCATACCCATTTGTCCGGCGATTTCCACAGGGCTGTGAAAGACGTTGTAGGTATCAGCCATTTTGAATATACACCTCCTTGCGAAAGCGTTAAATGGGTGCTCCGATTTCTTTATAGATGTCTAAAAGCTGTGTACAGACAACACGGATATCATGATAGGTCTCGGCGTATTTTCGACCTTCCTGCCCCTTTAGTCTGCGAAGCTTCGGATTTTGTATCAGTTCCTTCAGCACCTCATATACGCGTGACGGATTTGCAGAACAGATCGGAGGAACATCCCAAAATTGATCGACCAGGTCCTCTCGAATATAGCCGACAACGGGCTTGCCCAGACTCATCGATTCGACGGCCAGCATCCCATACGAACCGCATAAGATTTGGTCGACAACGATATCGGCTTTTTGATACATGCTGATCGCTTCTTTATTGCTCATTTTTTCGATGCGCTTATAGTTGAACTTCACTCCCTCTTGCTGCAGCGCAGATATGGCTTTCTCGACATATTCTGTCCCTTTAAATAACGGATTCGTAGGAGCATGAATGACGAGGGGAACCTCTTGTTCTTCGTCGGGATAAAACGTCTGCACGCTCTGCACATCCATGGTGATCGGGAGAACATACACTTTTTTGAAGTAGTCAGCCACATAAGGATATACTTCGTAGTCCTGCACTACGGCATAATCAATATAGGAGGTAACGGTCTTTAGACTTTTTTCAATTTGCTCGGGAGGCGGCGAATCGCCGGTGTAGGCGTATGGATTGTTTCTTGTTGCTAATTCGTGCGTTCTTACATCATTGCCCCAGTAATGCATAAGCATCGGTTTGTTCAAGTCCTTAATTATTTTTAAATCACTATAGCCGGATGTGAGAGAGGCGTTGTAATGAAAATGGAATAAGTCAAAGTAGTGAATGATCTCCGGTGATTTCCATTCCAATTCATATTCGTCGAGACTGTGTGTTCGCTCCCTATAACCTAAATAAGAATGGAAGGTATTAAAAGCCTCTGCTTCATGCCCCATCTGTCTAAGTCTGCTGCTGATAATCCCCATCTGACCGGCAATCTCGATTGGCCCATGAAGTATTTTCATTGGTGTCCTCCTTTTAGATCTTCGCTGTTCATATCCTGATGATGAATGTAGGCGTACAGATCCTGATAGTTGGGATGCGAAGCGAGCTGCGGGGAGGAGGCTCCCGTAAAAATATCGTAAATCTGGAGCGCATCCTGGAAATGATCACGGCCAGCTTCCAGAAGTTCCTTTAATTGCGTCGTTGACCAGCGTTGATCGGCCCACAGAACCATGCCTAATACATAATTAGAGGATAGTTTGACAGCGTGCTTGATCCATTGTTTTCCTCTTAGCTCCGATTGCAGAAAGGTAGGTCTTGTAAATACGCCGGAAAATCCCCATTCCTTGCCTTTAATTGCATCGGTTGTCCCGTAATTTTGCAGCCAAAGCCAGTTCTTGACGCGATCTTTGACGAATGGACTTAAAGCGCAGATCAATTCTTTATCGCCTATGTCCAGAAAGCTTTTCGTCCATACGAAGCCCTGCAGTCTGCAGCGCTGCTGCGGATACTTCTGCTCAGCAAGCCGATAACGCTTCAGCACCTGTTCGAACCACCATTTTACCGCTTCAAGGCGATCCGCCTGAGAAATCGAAAAGTTCAGCGTCTTGCCTTGAATTTGGCCGAAGTCTTCCTTCGCGAGCACCATCGGATATGGAAGTGCGATCCAAATATCTACGTAACGATCGGAAGGGATGCTTTGAGATAAGCAAAGCAGTGCGTCAATCTGCGTACCCGGTGCAAAGAGCTGCTCAAGCGATTGTTCCCATGCATGCAGCTTCGAGGGCTTCCCCAATCCGATGGAGCGTGGAGATATCGCGACGCCATCCGCGGATTGGTCCGCTTCAAAAAGAATCCCCCCGAACAGCACATCTTTTCTGGCTCCGCCCTCCATATAAAATAAATAACTCTCCAGATCGGATGCTGACCATTGTCTTAAATGTGAGCTATTGGGCGACTTCATGTAACTACAGTAGGCAATATGATTATTCACGCCGAGTGATTCGGCGGTTAACAAGCCCATTGTTTTCCCTCCTGTTCAATTCTAATCCGTGATGCTGTCGTAAATATCGACCAGCTGCTTGGCGACGATGTCGGCACGGTGATGCTTCTCCACGTACTTTCTGCCTCTCCGTCCAATGTCGTGAAGCTCGTCGCGGTTTTTGATCAAACGCCGCAGCACTCTTCTGATGGTATCGGGATTGGCGGAAACAATCGGCAGCTTGCCGGGATAGGTATCTACTAAATCTTCCCGAATATAAGCGACGACGGGTTTACCGAGCGCCATCGCTTCCACACTCACATTGCCAAAGGCGCCGCAGCGGATTTGATCGATGACCAGGTCTGCTTCGCGGTACAGCCGTTTGGCTTCTTCATGGCTTTTGTTTTCAATTCTTACGTACTCAAAGCTGTATTTTTCCTTCAGATCGGATATCGCCTTTTCAATAAATTCGCTTCCCTTGAATTCTCGGTCCGTAGGTGCGTGAACGATTAGTGGTTTTTTTAGATCGGAATGAGGATAAATCGGCTTCAGTTTATCGGTGTCGATCAAGCGGGGGAGAACATGTACCTTCGGGTAGTAGTCCTTCACATAATGGTAGAGCTCGTAGTCCTGCACGATAACGGCAGACATGTATTTGGAAAACTGCTGCAAATTGTGATGTATTGCAGCGTCAGGAAAAGAAGATCCGGTATAAGCGTAGGGGTTCGAATAGCTGTCGCCCTTTCGTGCTTTATCCGAAAAACGCACATCGTTGCCTCGGTGATGCATGACCATTTTAATACCGGCATCCTTCAGCATCGGCAAATCCCGAAAGTCGGAAAAGAAGGTATAGCTGTTATGAAAATGAAAGATGTTGAAGTGATGAAGGGCGGCATCAAAAAGCTTTTGCAGTTGATATAAGTCTGTGTGAATGATGGATCCTTCATAATTCAAGTAGGTTTGGAAGTAGTTGTAACCTACTGCGTGGTGTCCTAGCTTCTTCAAATATTCACAGATGAGTCCGACCTGCCCTGCAATTTCAATAGGTGCGTGCAGTACTTTATGCATGAGTTCACCTCTTTTTCTCCACAGTTCAATTCATCATATTCAGAGGCATATCTCTTGCCATAGACATGAAACCTAGGACAGGGAAAACGGGCAAAAATGCTGTGGGCACTGCAGACGGAGGAAGGAGATGTCTATGAAAGACATAGAAAAAGGTGTCCTCTCCATCGAATGAGAAGACACCTTGACTAATGTAATATAGAGCAGCTTAAGAGGCTTGCATGAAAAATTGCTGCACGGCGAGCGAGGCTGCACCGATGGCAGAAGCTTTCGTCTCGAGCGCGGAATATTCAATGTTCACATCGTTATAATGGCTGCTCAAGCTTCGGCTTTTGACGACCTGTTTCAGCGAAGGATGAATCCATTTTCCAGCAGCTGCGATTTGCTTCCCAATAATGATCTTCTCGGGATTGAATGTATTGACGATGTTGACCAGACCGATGCCCAGATCACGGCCAAATTGCTGCAGGCACTGGACTGCTTCGTCGTCCCCGGCTTCTGCTTTTTGCAGCAGCAGGGGCACGGTAACCGTCTCATTCGGCCAGTGCTGAGCCGCATGCTCCAAGAGCGCGCTTTCGGAAGCGTACAGCTCCCAGCAGCCTTGATTGCCGCAAGGGCATGGCTGGCCGTTTTCCCGGATCGTCGTATGACCCATCTCCCCGGAAAATCCGGTGACGCCTCGGTACAGCTGACCATTCAATATGATGCCGGTTCCGATTCCTCGGCCCACACTAATAAAAATGAGATTGCTGCTTTGTCTGCCGATGCCAAATCGGTATTCTCCAAGCGCTCCGGTGTTGGCCTCATTATCGACAAGCACAGGCTTCGGAATGGCTTCAGCGAGCCGTTTCTGCAGAGGGACTTTCTTCCAGCGCAGGTGGGGTGCGGACAGGATCGTGCCTTCGCTGTCAACAATGCCCGGAGCTCCAATGCCTAAACCGATCAAGCCGTAAGGGCTGGGCGGCAGGTTCTGTGCGGTGTGCTCGTATACTTCGAGGATTTGAGCGATGACCGAATCCGGCGATTTGTCCTTTAATCGCGTTTCATATTGCTGTACCACTTGTCCTGAAAGGTCTGTTACCACCGTTAATAAATACTCGATACCGAGATCCATGCCAATCGCATAGCCCGCTTTTTCGTTAAACAGCAGCATAATCGGTTTTCTTCCGCCGCTCGATTCGCCAAGTCCTGTTTCAAATACGAGATGCTCGTCGATAAGTTCTGCCACCAAGGAGGAAACAGTCGCCTTGTTCAGGCCGGATTTGACGGAAATTTCAGCCCGGGAAAGGGGGGCGTCTTGTTTAATGATGTCGAGAACGATGGCTTTATTAATACGTTTAATCATATGCTGATCGCCGGTGAGCTTCATAGGAACACCTCTGACTAATTGATAGGTTTAGTTGGAAAATAGATAGATAACTTGTCATAGAAAAACGAGTGAAACGGCCGTTTTATCGAATTCCGCCGTTCTTTATCAAAAAAGGGAATTATGAAAATCATCATATCATGCAGGTTAAAAAAATTATAGCATAACTTAGTTCGTTTTATCGACAAACAAAGTTTGCCGTGCTACAATACGTATAGAAACACGGTTTACCAAACATATTCACGAAGTGAACAAATTTCGATCCGGAGGGATGAATGAAATGGCTTATTTTGATCAAGTCGGAAAAATTCAATACGAAGGTAAAGACACCCAAAATCCGCTAGCTTACAAATATTACAACCCAAGTGAAGTGGTTGCAGGCAAAACGATGGAAGAGCACCTTCGCTTCGCGGTAGCATACTGGCATACGTTCACAGCAGACGGCGGAGACCCGTTCGGTTCGGGTACGGCAGTTCGCAGTTGGGATCGCTTACAAGGCATGGATTTGGCGAAAGCGAGAGTGGAAGCGTCTTTTGAATTTTATGATAAGCTGAATGTTCCTTATTTCTGCTTCCATGACCGCGATATTGCTCCTGAAGGAGATACGCTGCAGGAAACGAACAAAAACCTTGATGTCATCGTTGCCATGATTAAAGAATATATGAAAACCAGCAAAACGAAGCTGTTGTGGAACACAGCAAACATGTTTACGAATCCTAGATTCACATTCGGTGCCGCTACAACTTCCAACGCGGATGTGTATGCCTATGCAGCTGCACAGGTGAAGAAGGGGCTGGAGACAGGTCTTGAGCTTGGTTCCGAGAACTATGTGTTCTGGGGCGGAAGAGAAGGCTATGAATCCTTGTTGAACACGGACATGAAGCTGGAGCAGGACAACTTAGCGCGTTTTTATCATATGGCGGTTGCTTATGCGAAGGAAATCGGCTACACCGGACAATTCCTTATTGAGCCGAAACCGAAAGAGCCTACTAAGCATCAATATGACTTCGATGCAGCGACTACGATTGCGTTCCTTCAAACATACGGCTTGCAGGATCACTTCAAGCTGAATCTGGAAGCGAACCACGCTACGCTGGCTGGACATACGTTCGAGCATGAGCTTCGTGTGGCAAGAATCAACGGTATGCTCGGTTCGATCGATGCGAACCAAGGCGATTTGCTGCTCGGATGGGATACGGATGAATTCCCTACAGACATTCATTCTGTAACTCTTGCAATGTATGAAATTTTGAAAAACGGCGGTCTTGGTTCCGGCGGCGTGAATTTCGACGCGAAGGTTCGCAGAAACTCCTTCGAGCCAATCGACCTGTTCTATGCTCATATCGCAGGTATCGATACATTCGCAAAAGGCTTAAAAGTCGCTGCGAAATTAATTGAAGACGGCGTATTCGAAAGCATCATTGATGAGCGTTATGCCAGCTTCAAGAGCGGCATCGGTGCCGACATCGTTGCGGGCAAAGCGGACTTCAAGAGCTTGGAAGCTTACGCGCTGCAAAACAATCCGATTCAAAACGTATCCGGCCGTTTGGAAAGAATTCGCTTCGTATTGAACGAATACATTTTCAACAACTAATTTCATAGTAAAACCAATACACATCTAGGTCTGGCCTCTCAGGTCGGACCTGTTTTATGAGATGAAAAAAATATGGATTCGTTTGGGAGGGTTAAGCCTTGAAATATGTCATTGGTGTAGATTTAGGAACGAGTGCCGTGAAGACGCTGCTTGTGGATCAAAACGGCATAGTCTGCGCGTCCGCAACGGAAGCATATGAACTCTTACAGCCGAAATCCGGCTATAATGAACAAAATCCCGAAGATTGGGTTAAGCAAACGGCGTTATCTATTCGTAAGCTGCTAAGCAGCTCCGGTGTGACAGCCGATCAGGTCGAGGGAATCAGCTTTTCCGGGCAAATGCACGGCTTGGTACTGTTGGACGCGAATTTAAAGCCGCTGCGTAACGCGATATTGTGGAACGATACCCGCACGACGAAGCAGTGCCGGGAGATTGAAGCCAAGCTGGGGGATCGATTGCTGGATATTGCCCGTAATCGTGCATTGGAAGGCTTTACACTGCCCAAAATATTATGGGTAAAAGAGAATGAGCCTGAGCTGTATGAGAAGGCAAAGCTGTTCCTGCTGCCAAAGGATTATGTGCGTCTGGCGATGACGGGCGAAGTCGCGATGGATATATCCGATGCGGCTGGTACGCTGATGCTCGATGTAGAGAAGGGGCAATGGAGCGGAGATATTTGCGGTGCGTTCGGTATTTCAATGGAACTGTGCCCGCCAGTCGTACAATCCGTTGATCAAACGGGTACCGTGACGGAGGCATTCGCGAAAGAAGCAGGACTAAGCGCCAGCACGAAGGTGTTTGCAGGTGGCGCAGACAATGCTTGCGGTGCGTTCGGATCAGGTATTATTCAAGATGGAGCTTACATGTGCAGCATCGGTACTTCAGGCGTTGTTCTTGGTTTCGAACAAAACGCGAATACCGATTACCGGGGGAAAGTGCACTTCTTCAACCACTCCCGTCCGGATACATTCTATGCGATGGGCGTAACGCTTGCGGCGGGATACAGCTTGAGCTGGTTTGCCCAAACCTTTGCGCCGGATAAGTCGTTCGATCAACTGCTGGGCAACGTCGGCAATATTCCTGCAGGATCGAATGGACTGCTGTTTACACCTT
Organism: Marinicrinis lubricantis; assembly: GCF_042658665.1. Lineage (NCBI taxonomy): Bacteria > Bacillati > Bacillota > Bacilli > Caryophanales > Paenibacillaceae > Marinicrinis > Marinicrinis lubricantis. Next base: position 21,496 of record NZ_JBHSQV010000162.1, on the reverse strand, counting down.
ATCTGGTAGGCGAGAGGACGCCTCACGCGGACAGCGTCATCCGCGGCAGCTTCATCGGAATGGACGCTACACATACGCTGGATCACTTCGGACGAGCGGTCATGGAAGGTATCACGTTCTCCTTGAACGAATCGGTTGAGCTGTTCCGCGAAGGCGGTAAAAAGGTGGAGCAAATCGTCAGCATTGGCGGCGGTGCCAAGAACGCAACCTGGCTTCAAATGCAGGCGGATGTATTCGGTGCGGAAGTGCTTCGTCTGAAAAGTGAGCAAGGTCCGGGTATGGGGGCTGCGATGATCGCAGCGGTTGGCTGCGGATGGTTTAGCGATTTCAGCGAATGTGCGGACAAATTCGTTGAAGTCGACGAAGTCATTTCCCCTCGTCAGGATCAAGTTAAAGTGTATCAAGAGCTTTTCGCGATTTACAAGCAGGTATACAGCCAAACGAAACCGCTTGATGATCAATTAAGCAAGTTCAAAGCGTAAAGTTTAGGTCAGTGACCCGCCTTGGTGCGAACAGCACCAAGGCGGTTTTTTGTTTATAAATCATCATCATTCGACTTCCTTTACAATTTTTACATTGTAATCCTCCGAAATTCCTATACAATATATGTGACCAAAAGACTGATACTTCTAAGGAGGGGGGAACAGAAATGGATCTCAAAAAGCTCGATATGGGCGGGAAGTTGATTTTAGCTTCCATCGTTGTTGCCATTATTTCGATGTTTTTCACTTGGGTGGAATTCATTATTTCCGAAAATGGATTTCAACAGGATGCGTACTTATTCCTTATCGCCTTTATCTATCCTGCAATTCAGGTATTGAGAGGCGGCAAGGTGAATAAAGCCGGAGGCTTTATTTGTGCCATTCTGGCTGTTATTCTGGGCATCTGGTATATCTCGGACAAGTCCGCTGATATATTCGGCGAATCGATTAATGCCGCAGCGCAAGGGCCATACGTATTTATTGTTGCCGGCATCTTGTTAGCTATTGGTGTATGGAAGCAGCGTGCATAAACCAAAACGTACATATTTTGGGGGGGAGCGGCCGGGGGGCCGCTCTTTTTAGTGTGATATCGATTCCGGCATACTGTGTTTTTTCGCTTGAAAATCGACTGGTGAATGAATGCTGCATCGTATATAGTGTAAGTTGTGGAAAAATAGATGGAGGAATACGTAATGCACCATGCGAAAACGAGAAAAGCTAAAATCGGTCTTCTGCTGCAAATTTTATGGCCGATCTTAGTAACACAAATTAGCTATAATGCGATGAGCTTATTTGACACGATTATGTCGGGAAGAGCAGGGCTCAATGACTTGGCTGGTGTCGCTATCGGATCGAGCCTCTGGCTGCCTGTATATATCGGATTGAACGGCATTCTGCTGGCTGTTACACCCATCATTGGTCATCTGCTTGGCAGCGGGAAGCGCGGTCACATTTCCGAGTCGGTGACGCAGGCGCTCTATTTATCCGTTGTGCTCGCGATCGCCGTCACAGCTGTAGGCGCAGTTATTCTGGATCCCGTTCTATCATTGATGGAACCCGAACCGGAAGTTTACCATATTGCGAAGCATTATTTAATCGGACTAGCCTTTGGCATTGTGCCCTTGTTTGCTTCGAATGTGATACGCAACTTCTTCGATGCGCAGGGCTTCACCAAAATTACAATGCTGATTATGCTGATTGCCGTACCGTTCAACATTATTCTGAATTACTTGCTGATTTTTGGAAAAATGGGATTCCCTGAACTTGGCGGTATCGGTGCGGGTTATGCGACAGCCGCAACGTATTGGCTCATACTGCTGATCAGCATATGGATGACTTTTCGGCTAGAGGTTACGAAGCCGTACCGTTTGTTTGTACGGTGGTTTGTTCCTTCGATGAAAGCGTGGGCTGAGCAGCTGAAGATTGGCATTCCGATGGGCCTTTCTATCTTTTTTGAAGCGAGTATTTTTTCAGCGGTTACTTTATGGATGGGGATGATGTTCGATACGGCCACCGTGGCTGCACACCAAGCCGCGATTAGCTTCACCACATTATTGTTCATGTTCCCGCTTAGCATCTCGATGGCGCTGACGATCATCGTCGCATATGAGGCAGGGGCGGGACGCTCAGCGGATGCCAAACAGTACGGACGGATCGGCGTCGCTTCAGCGATAGGGATCTTGGCGGTCTGTTCTGTTCTTCTCTTTATTTTCCGCGAGCAAATCGCGCTTTTTTACACAGATGAGCCAGAAGTGATCGAGCTCGTTAAGCAGTTTTTTATCTTTGCAATCTTCTATCAGCTGTCAGATGGAGCTCAGGCTTCTCTACAGGGTGTGCTCCGGGGATATAAAGATGTGACGATACCGTTCATAACGGCGCTTATTGCTTACTGGGCCATCGGAATTCCCTCGGGCTACTTAATGGCGGCATATACCCGGTTCGGGCCGTACGGCTTCTGGCTGGGCATTACGGTAGGACTGACGTGCGCGGCGATCGGTTTCTATTTAAGGCTCAGAATCGTGACGAGGAGAAGAGAAAGAAATATGGCCACATGATTAGAATGGAAGCTGAAGATATTCAAAGCACCTCTTGATTCCCAGATGGTGAACAATATGAAATGACAGAGAAGCTCCCTGCCGAAATTGACGAAGGGAGCTTTCGTTCACAACACTTTCATGTCCTTGTGTACCAGCTTCCGTCATCCGCACGATCCATAAAGCCGTATTCAATCAAATATCTGCGCAGCGTGACGTAATCACTGAAAGCGGTTTTCAGAATTTCATTCACTTCTTTTTCCGTATATGTTCTCCCTTTTTCGAAACGTTCAATGAGATGCATAAGCAGAGCGATTTTCCGTTTCTCCTTCTTTGGAAATTCTGTCATTTTGCCGTCCGGTCCCTCGGGGAAATATTTGTTCAGGACCTCTGTATATTCCTTGTTCGTAATTTGATATCGTTCATCAATCATCGTTGCGGTCTGAGGAATCGTGACGAACTCTTCTTCCAGATGATCCGGTTCCTGCAATCTGTGCTCCTGCAGCAGCTGCATGATGGTCAGCATGATTTTGGCCTGCTTTTCTTTTTCCCTAAGCGTAAAACGGTGGGCACGGATCGTGGAGCTGCTTCCTCCGCCCATTTCCTGGGTAATTTCTTTGTCGTTCAAGCCGTCGTACATATACCGCAGCAGCTGGCTCTGCAGCTCGGTTAGACCGGTGAACTTTTTGTTCAGCGAAAGCAAATAGGCGAACATGCCGCCGTGCTCCTGCTCTACGTGCTGCTTCATCGTTAATCTCGCATCCGCGAACGCATCTCCGTATGGATAAATGACGCCGTTTTTCGTTTTTTTACTGCAGACGAGACAGCAGTAAGTTTCTTCGCTTTCCAAATAGGCGAACCCGTTCTTTAATTCCTCAAGGGAAGCATTCCAAAATAAATCAGTTATTTTACGATTCATAAACAATACCTCTATTCGTTTGTTAATATAAACACATCATAATATATTGTTTAATAAAATTCAATTATATATGAACCGCAGAATTGATTTTCTCTTCAATCATCAAATTTTTACTTGCTCTTCATGATGATTCAAGATATGATCAATAGTGAACGGAGGTTCATTATATGCAGACGTTAAAGCCAGAAATGAAAACAGCGATTTTACAACAGGCCAAAAAACAATTTTTACAGCTCGGCTACGAGCGGGTCACGATGAAGTCAATCGCCTCAGCGGTAAATATGTCTGTCGGAAATTTGTATCGTTATTTTGAGAATAAAGACCGTTTATTTGAAGCGGTGGTGAAGCCTGCTATAGACGGCTTAACGCACCTGCTGAACCATCATGAAGAACCGGACGACGCCGAGCAGGCTAGTGCGGCGGTGATCATTTCTGCCGTGGGTGAGCTGTTGGGCGAGCTGCTTCAGAATGTTGCGGAAGAACTCCTTATCCTCGTGGACGGCAGTAAAGGAACGCCTTTTGAGCATATGCCGGACCAGCTGTATACGGCACTTACTGAGCATTTGGAGAAGCATCTGGTCAAGGACGGCAAACAAAAAGAATGGCCTGACCCAAGTCTAGTATCCAAACCGGTCGCCGTAGGATTTCTGCAGGGATTCTTCGAAATTGCACGGTGCCATCGATCCGATCCAGAGCGAATGAGGCAGGCGGCGGAAGATTATTTCCGTATTCAATTTAACGGACTGCAGGCTGTATTTTAATTTTTTTTACGCTAAAAATGAACGATTATTCATTATTGAGGTGATGGTTTCTTATGATTCAAGTACAGCAATTAGTTTATCGTTATCCAGGTACAAGGGAGCCTGTTCTTCATGGGCTTGACTTTGATATCCAACCGGGAGAAATTTTCGGATTTCTCGGACCTTCAGGGGCAGGGAAGAGCACGGTACAGCGCATTATTCTTGGACTGCTGAAGGATTACGATGGTTCCGTGCAAGTGTTAGGTCAAGAGATGCGGCAATTTACATCGAAGGGGTATGAACAAATTGGGGCAGCCTTCGAATTTCCGAATTTCTATAGTCGGTTTACGGCGATGGAGAATTTGTCGCTGTTCAGCAAACTGTATCGCAGCGGAACGATTCCTGAGGTGGAGCTGCTGGAACGTGCTGGTTTGGCTGACGCGGCGAATGTGCGTGTTGAGAGATTTTCGAAAGGGATGAAAATGCGGCTGAATTTCTGTAGAGCAGTCATGCACCAACCGAGACTCTTGCTGCTCGATGAACCGACATCGGGCCTTGACCCCGCCAATACGAAAATGATGATGGATTGGATCAAGGAGCTGAGCGTACAAGGGACGGCAGTGATGATCACGACACACAATATGCACGTGGCGGACGCGCTTTGTGATCGGGTAGCCTTTATGATGGGGGGACGGCTGCCGTTGATTGATTCTCCGAGACGGTTGAAGCTAAGCCACGGTGCGAAGCGGGTGGCGGTCGAATATGAAGATGGCGGGAATATGAGGCGAAGAGAGTTTCCGCTAAACGGTATTGGTCATCATTCGGAATTTTTGCAGCTGCTTCGAAATCAAGAGATCGAAACCATTCATACGATGGAGACGACACTGGAGGACATTTTTATGGAAGTAACGGGGAGGGATTTAGCTTGACATCATCCACATGGAGCATATGGATGCATGATGTGCGATTTCAATGGAGACACGGATTTTATGCGGCTTATGTGCTCGTCTGCCTTCTGTATATTGTGCTGTTGTTTCAGCTGCCGGAGCGCTGGAAGGAAAGCGCAGCTGTTATCATTTTGTTTTCCGACCCTGCAGCCCTTGGTTTCTTCTTTATCGGTGGAATCATTTTACTTGAAAAATCGCAAGGCATTTACTCCCCATTATTCATAACGCCGATTCGGCTCGGCAGCTATTTATGGAGCAAGGCGTTATCATTAGGCATGTTATCTGTCGTCGCTGGAGGCAGCATTCATGTGATTCATTTTCCGATGGGGTATGAGTCTATTTATGTATTTTCCGGTTTATTGCTGAGCTCCATCTTCTTTACTTTGCTGGGCACCGGAGTGGCGGCGGCGTGCCATACCTTAAACCGATTTTTTTTCCTCTCGCCGCTTTATGCGAGTTGGCTGATGCTGCCGCTTCTCGGTTACTTCGGCATTTACGAGACTTCACTGTATTCGCTGCTGCCGACCCACTCGGCGTTAGTGCTGCTGCAAGCCTCTTATGACCCATTTAGCGTTTGGACGCTAATTTGGGCTTACGCGGTTCTATTGTTCTCAATCGTTATGGTTTACTTTTGGGCGGCCAAAAAAATGAAGCGGTATGTCATTTATCGCGTAGGAGATGAATGATCATGCAATTCATACCACTGCTGCTGCAGGATTTCCGGCAAATGCGCAGAGATCCGATGCTTCTCATGTGCATTGTGGGCGCGTTTTTGCTCATGATCGCCGCTCGTTTCGTACCCAGCGTTTTGGAGCCGCTGCTTGCGCGTTACGGCGAATTCTCCATAGATGATTATGAGCTGCTGCTGTTCAATCTACCTATCTTTCTCATTCCGCTTCTGATTGGTATGGTGTGCGGATTCATGATGCTGGATGATCGGGATGAACGAATCGTTATGATTTACGCTGTAACACCGATCGGCAAGTCCGGGTATATATGGATGAAGCTGCTGCTCCCGTTTGCAGCGGCGGTCATGTTAAGCGTTACCGCATGCGTCGTCATTCCTTCGGGTTCCGCATCTCCGCTAATCCTGGCTTATATTTGCCTGCTGTCGGGGATTCAAGCCGTGCTCGGTTCCTTATTTCTTGCAGCCTTTGCTTCGAATAAAGTAGAAGGTTTGGCTTATGCCAAAGGATTAGGGATATGCATCGCAGCTCCGCTAGCTGTCAGCTTGATCGGCCCACCTTACGAACTGCTGCTGGCCCCGATGCCGGCTTACTGGGTATCCAAGCTGATCGTTGTGCAGGGGGCATGGCATCAGCTGCTGGCTGCGATCATCGGGGGGGTGTATCACGTCATCTTAGCTTACTGGCTGTACCGCAAATACGTAAGGAAGCTGGAGCTGTAATTTCAATCAAAAGGCCATCGGATCGGTGTTTTCCGGAATGACAATCGGCTCGGTGCCTTGGTAGTATCTTAAGTAATCTTTATGGTCAGTGGGGACGACTTTTAATGTTTCCCCTCGGTCGGATTTGTGAATTTCGAACTGCTGGTATTCTTCAACGAGGAAATCACCGTCCATAAATTCATCGACCTTTTCCCACTGTAAATAAATGTTGGATTCCTCCGTCCGCTGTACTTGTGCAGATACAGGTACGGCTTCTCCGGGGATTAGCCGGTTAAAGCTAAAATGCCCTTTAGGTGTAAAAATGGCATACAGCAGCAGTAGATTCACGGTAACGGCCAGCATGATGACTGTCGTGTACCAGATCGCTCTTCTTGAACCTCCAAACATCTTGGTTACCTCCCGAATGTTGATCTATTAACAGCTTATGAAGTTTGTCCTGCGATATTTCTATATTTATTCGTTTTGGAACGATATTAGAATGGACCGCTTCTGCTATAATATATAGGTCAACTTAGAAAGTGTGGAGGAACCAACATGAAACCTTGGAGAACCTATATGCGGTTCGTCAAACCCTACTGGCCTTATATTACGGTCACCCTGCTGATCGGATTTGTTAAATTTGCCATTCCCATGACGCTGCCACTGATGATGAAATATGTCGTCGACGACTTGCTGATGAGTGATATGGCCACGCAGGATAAAGTAAATCAGTTAATGATATTACTCTCAGCGGCCCTTGTGCTGTTCATTATTATCCGCGGACCGGTGGAATATTTCAGACAGTATTTCGCGCAGCTGACGACAAGCAAGATTTTATTTGATATTCGTAATGCGCTGTACGATCATCTTCAGAAGCTGTCGATTCGCTTTTACCATAACCGCAAGGTCGGGGAAATAATATCCCGGTTCATCAACGATGTAGAGCAGACGAAAAGCCTCGTCGAGGTTGGGCTGATGAACGTATGGCTGGACATGTTCACCCTGACGATTGCGCTGGGCATTATGTTCTACTTCAATATGTCACTCACGTTTGTGGCGATTCTCGTTTTCCCGTTATATGCGATCGCCGTGAAAGTATTATACCGGCAGCTGAAGAAACTAACTAAAAATCGCTCTCAGGCTCTCGCGGAAATGCAGGCCTATTTGCATGAGCGTATTCAAGGCATTTCGGTCATTCGCAGCTTTACGTTGGAACGCTATGAACAAAAGCAATTCGGAGGAAAAAACGGGAATTTCCTGAAAAAAGCGTTGGAGCATACCCGTTGGAACGCGATGACGTTCTCGATCATCAACACGCTGACAGATATCGCGCCGCTCGCGGTAATCGGTTATGGGGGATATTTGGTGATCCAGAAGGATCTTACGGTTGGAGCGCTTGTTGCCTTCTACGGCTATTTGGAACGACTGTACAGTCCGCTGCGAAGACTCGTCAATGCTTCGACCGTGCTGACGCAGGCCTCGGCGTCGCTGGAGCGGGTAGCGGAGCTCGTCGATCAGAAATATGATATCGTAGATGCGCCCGATGCGGTTGTGTTAGAGAAGTCGAAGGGAACGATTCGCTTCAAGCACGTTTGGTTCGGGTATGATCGCTCAAGTGAGCCGGTGCTGAAGGACGTGAACCTGACGATTGAAGCGGGACAGACGGTGGCGCTGGTCGGCATGAGCGGCGGCGGGAAATCTTCGCTGATCTCGCTTATCCCGCGTTTTTATGATATCCATGACGGTGCCATCGAGCTGGACGGACGGGACATTCGCACGATTACGGTGCAAAGCCTGCGAAGTCAGATCGGTATGGTCCTGCAGGACAACATTTTATTCAGCGGCACGGTAAAGGAAAATATCAAGCTGGGAAATCCGGATGCGTCTGAGGACGAGCTGATAGAGGCGGCAAAAGCGGCGAACGCGCACGACTTCATAATGAATTTGCCGAACGGCTATGACACGGAGATAGGAGAAAGAGGCGTGAAGCTGTCGGGTGGTCAAAAGCAGAGAGTTGCGATTGCCCGAGTGTTCTTGAAAAATCCGCAAATTCTCATCTTGGATGAGGCGACGTCCGCACTGGATTTGGAATCCGAGCAAAAGATCCAGCAATCGCTGGAGCATCTCAGTAAAGGACGAACGACCGTCATTGTCGCTCACCGCCTGTCCACGATTACCCACGCCGACAATATCGTAGTGATCGAGGACGGACAGATTAAAGAGCAGGGAACACACAGCGAGCTGATGGCGAAGGACGGCGCATATGCGAAACTGTTCAATGTACAGAATTTATCTACGACATGATGCCGTAGCATGTGCCTGAACTCCCGAAAAGTTACAGAAATATATAGTTACGCCGCATGTAAGGCATGAATTAGGTATTGTACCTAGTTTATGCCCTTTTATTTATTCTTAAGTCTCCGAGAAATTTCGCGCCTGTTTAGTGCATCTTGATACTTCGATAATAACAGCTATGATTTGGATGGATGCTAGACTAAAAAGTAGACATGGAGAACCGAGAATAAGATAGAATAAAAATATCATTATTCGAGGAGTCCGACATGACGAAAAAATACGATAAGCAATGCACTACTTCGCCAAAGACCGGCGCTGATCTACTCTTTCATTCATGATCATCGCTTCAAGTGCCGTGTCGCGAAGATGTGCGAAGCCTTTGAAGTATCCCTGAATTAGAGAATATTCGAATGGTAAATATTATCGTAAAACCATGTTAGGAAATAGTGATCCAATGGTTAAAATATTTAATAATAATAAGGAATTAGTACTTGAGGTTGATGATCAAAATGTGCTAGAAAACGAATGGTTATCAATTGAACTTTCAAAAGGAAGATACTATATCTTTGTTGAGAATCGGTTAACATCTAATAATGCCGCTTACCGCTTATCAATTAATATGGAGGGGGAATCATGAGATATAATATCATTTATTTGTCTCTAATTATCGCTGCAATTATGGTTGGATGTGGAAAATCGTCAACTATTCAACATGTAATGGAGGAAAATCATATTGAATTTTCAAGAATTATCTATTCAAAACAAATTGCAAGTATCGACAAAACCATTGCCTTTACGAAACAAGAGATCAAAAATTTGGGATAGGACTATTAGATTTGTCTGAGAATAAATGGGAAATTGGGAGCACAACTTATGTAAGTGAAGATGACTTAACTTGGTCCTACACAAGTTTGAATGATAAATTACCCATGTTCTCTGGAGTGATCAATAATGATGATATAAAGAAGGTAATTGTAAAAACTAATACATTTGAAAAAGAGGCAGAGATTATAGAGAGTCCAACCTTTGGTCATATATGGTTTCTAATTTTAGATGCTCCACAAAATCCTCCGTTACAAATTTACGGATATGATGAATCAGGGAGTAACATTTATTCTTCTGAATAAGATGGTAAATATTATTTTTCATTGAATCAGCTTCATTCGTCTTTTCCTAACTTCCTCTTCTATACCTTGGAGCATTGATATTAATGCTTAATGTAAAAATGGGGGGAATTGGAATGGCAGGGATTGGCTTGTTTTTGGCACAGCGAGCTTATGGCTTCGATTACGTGACGAATGCATATCAATAAATCGAACACCGTTCACTTCCTATGAGGAGTGGGCGGTATTTTTATATGTTTGATCTTCATCGGCATGAAAATAGGCGGTCCGTCTTAAATATAGATAGCCGGCTTTCTTAAAAGCAGTCTGCTTCTCATGAAAATAGAAGGTATCCTCTCTCCTTTGATTCCTTCTATAATCGGGAATGAATCTACGGTTAAAGGAGAGGATGCTGTGGTGAATCGAAAGTGGAAGTCCCGTATGGCAGTCGTTGCAGCAATGGTATTACTGGTAAGCACCCTATGGTCCAGCTTTAATGTTTTTCCTGCATCTGGTCAGTCTATCGCCGAAGATAACGCATACCCTATGATGAATTCCGCTAATGTGCTGCTGAATGGAAGCTATGAGGAGAATGAAGAAACACTCCCTTTGGGCTGGCGACCTTATATATTCAGCGGGAGCCCGAAGGTGCAGGTAGATCATGAGCAGGTGGTATCCGGACAAAGTTCGTTGAAAATGAGTGCGGAATCTTCAAGCCGAGCGACGATGTATCAGGATGTACGCATACCTCCGGAACAGCGCAATCAAATTTATACCTTCAGTCAATGGATTAAGACAGAGGATGTGTCCGGTGTCGGCATTTATAATCGGATGTTTCTCATCAATGAAAGCGGAACACGAATTGGCAGCTTGATTGAGCTGAAGAAGCTGACAGGCACGAAGGACTGGACCTTCGTACAAGGTTCGATTTATGTGCCTGACGACGGTCAGGTCATCGGGGTAAAAATCGAGAATTTCTTTGATACGGGCACAGGCACGGCTTGGTTCGATGATGCTTCTCTCATTCCTTTAACCTCGGATGTAGATGGAGACTTGGTATTGAATGGCGGCTTTGAAGCGATAGATTCCAGCGGCAGGCTGCTGCATTGGGGGACTTGGATTCCGACAGGCTCGCCCACTGTAACGGCAGATACATACACCTATGTGTCGGGGGCAAGGTCGTTAAAAATTCACGCCGAGCAGACCGGACGAGCCGCCGTTGTGCAAGGAATCCCCTTAAAGCCGGATCAGCTTGGGCAGACGTTCAAAATCAGCATGTGGGTAAAAACGGAGGCGGCAACAGGCGGCGCCGTAACGAGGCTGCAGTTTAATAACAGTGCCGGCAAGCGAGTCGGGAATTTAATTTTTTTGGATACAATTCGGGATACGAACGATTGGACGAAAGTAGAGGAGTTCATTCAAATTCCGGAGGATACGAATATTGCCACCGTGAAAATCGAGAACTTCTTGGAGACGGGAACGGGAACCGTATGGTTCGATGACATTCGGTTTGCAGCTTGGTATCCGTTGGAGGCGATTCATTTGAGTGACGATCAGGTTCAGCTGAAGGTGGGAGATTCTGTGACGCTGGATGTGTATTACACGCCGGAGCATGCATCGGAACGCGTGCTGATATGGACCAGCTCGAATCCTGAGGTCGCCGCAGTCAATGAAGGTCAAGTGATGGCGACAGGGAACGGCATTGCGGTGATTACAGCCGCTTCTGCGGATGGAACCGTCTCTGCCTCATGCATTGTTTTCGTAGGAGAAGTGGGGGGGATTACCGCTTCGGATTATGCAGTGGAGACGGATGAGAATGTGTTCGTGCGCGGCCGCATTGAAGCGGCACAAGAGCATGGACGAACGCTCACGTATAGAAAAGCCGTCGACAGCAGCAATGGCTTGGTTCATGTGGAGTCAGACGGAGCTTGGTCTTACTATCCGAACGATTCCTTCACAGGGATGGACTCGTTTACAGTTGTCATTGAAGACGGAGCAGGTTCCTACGCCGTTTCGAAGGTAGTGATCACGGTACGAGCGGTGAATCATCCGCCGATTGCCGAAGAGTTCATACAGCCTACGGATAAGAATACACCCGTTTCGGGTGAACTGCAGGCTGCAGATAGCGACGGCGATCTGCTGACCTATTCAATCACATCCCATCCAGAGCACGGACAGGTGACCATGGAAGACGACGGGCATTGGACCTACACACCGAATTCGGATTATGTGGGTGCAGATGCTTTCACATTTACGGTGACTGATGCACACGGCGGCATGGATTCGGCAAAAGTTCAGCTGTATACGGCTCCCGCAGCAGAAGAAATCATTGCGGATATTAAACAAAGCCAGCCGGATCAGCAGCACCCGAGATTGCTTGCGACTTCCGAAGATTTCGCCCGCATACGCACCTTGGTGGAAACCGATGACCTTGCCTCTAGATGGTTCGCAGCGGTGAAGAAGGAAGCAGATGAGATTTTGCCGCAGCCTCCAGCACCTTACAGCAAGCCAGATGGGTTGCGTTTAGATGGAACGGCTTCCAGGAGAGCAGCTACACTAGCCTTCGTATACCAGGTGACACAGGATGAGAGATATGCGGAAAGAGCTTGGGAGGAGCTTTCCTATGTGTCCTCTGACGCGTATCCGGATTGGAGCCCGCAGCATTATTTGGATACCGCGACGATGACTCAAGGCATCGCACTGGGTTACGATTGGCTGTATCACTATTTATCCGAGGAGCAGCGTGAGATTGTACGGACGGCGATTGTCAACAAAGGCTTGAAACCTGCTGTTCCGATGTACTTGGATAAGACGTATTGGTGGGTATACAACCGTGACAATTGGAACTTCGTCTGCAATGCTGGAATGACCCTTGGTGCACTGGCCATTGCAGACGAAGAAGAAGAGCTCGCAGGTCTCATTCTTCGTGAAGCCTTCAAGTCGATTCAATATGGCTTGCCGCAGTATTCCCCGGACGGATCTGCGATTGAAGGGCCGGGTTACTGGGAATATGGCACGATGTTCCTTGTTTACTTCCTATCCGCACTGGAGACAACGGTCGGCCACGACTACGGCTTCTCCGAACGTGAAGGACTTTACGAGACACCACAGTACCCGATCTACATTGCCGGTCCTCAGGGGACCTTCAATTATTCCGATAATGCGTCCGGCCTCATTCCGGGCAGACTGCTTCTCTGGTTCGCGGAGCGCTTTGAACAACCCGAATATACTTGGTATCACGCTTATGCTGAACAGAGCAATGGCACCTCCGGTATGTATGATTTGATCTGGTACAGACCGGAAACTTACGGTGCGCTGGCGCCTGAGCATCTTGACCAATATTTTGATCGTCCTAAAGCGGTTACGATGAGAAGTCAGTGGAATGATGAGCACGCTTTGTTCGTCGGCTTCAAAGGCGGGGTGAACGGCGCGCCTCATGGAGATTTGGATACCGGTTCGTTCGTTTTCGATGCGCTTGGCGTTCGCTGGGCTGAGGACCTCGGCAAGGAGGATTATAACCTGCCCGGTTATTGGGAGATGGGCGAAAACGGCAAGAGATGGGACTATTATCGGAAACGCGCGGAGAGCCACAATACGCTCGTCATTCAGCCTTCCGCAGGTCCCGATCAATCCGTATCCGCCATATCTGAGATTGTGGACAGAGCGTTCGATCATCCGCAAGGCGCTTATGCGATCACCGATATGACACCGGCATATCGCAAGTATGCGGCATCAGTGAAAAGAGGGGTTGCTCTGATCGACCACCGCAGACAGCTGATGGTACAGGATGAAGTTGAGATGAAGGTGCCATCCTCGATGCACTGGTTCATGCATACACGCGCAGATATTCAAATCGATGAGTCGGGAAAGACCGCGATCTTAAGCCAAGGAGATAAGAGGCTGTGGGTGCAGCTGCTAACCCCGGATGAGGCACAGTTCAGCGTAACGCCTGCCGAGCCAATGGATGCATCGCCGCAACCATCAGGCCAAACCCCGAACCTGGGCGTGAGAAAATTGACCATTGAGATGGAGAAGGTACTGCATTCGACGATTCGTGTCTGGATGGTACCGCTCATGCCTGGAGATCCGCTGCCGCAGCAGCCGCCTGAAATAAGTTCTCTCGACCAGTGGGGAATACACGATGCGGAATTGGCGAAGATTGGCGAAATCACCGTGGACGGCATGCCGCTAGAGGAATTCGAATCGAATCGGTATGTCTATGAGATCGAGATCCCGCAGAATGCGCCTCATATTCCACAGGTAAACGCCACTGCTGAGATGGCCGGGCTGGAGGTTGCGATAAGTCAGGCAGACGATATTCCGGGAACAGCGAGAATTGAAGTATCAGATCCTGAGGGAGCAATGGATACAGGCGTATATTATGTTACGTTTAAACATCCTGCGCAGTATGGCATTCCTGAGGATCGGCCGGCTTTACCGGTTTCTGCGGTTACAGCGAGTGCGGATGACGGCAATGTACCTGAAAATACACTCGATCGGAATATGAGTACGCGTTGGTCCGCATTCGGTGAACAATGGATACAGTATGATTTGGGGAAAGTTCAAGACGTATCCGCAGTGAGTATGGCTTGGTACAGCGGAAATACGAGGTACAGCTTTTTCAATATCGAGGTTTCCGAGGACGGTGAGTCTTGGAGACGCGTCTACGACGGTATGAGCTCGGGTGAAACGCTTGAGCATGAATTATATCCGTTCGCTGTGACCCAAGCGAGGTATATCCGGATCAACGGTTTTGGAAATAATCAAAGCTTGTGGAACAGCATTGCCGAAACCGGGATCTACGGTCCGAAATATGAAATCGAGCGTGCGGTCATAAGCTATGATCAGGAGGTAATCAAGCGGAAGGACCCCGTACCTTTGCAGGTGGAGGCATATTTGAATTCAGGGGAGGCTATCGATCTGACAGAGGCGGACATTCGGTATTATACAAGCGACCGTAAAGTAGTCGATATCGAGGATGGCGTGATGATTACGCAAAAAACAGGCTATGCGCAGGTATGGGCAGAGATCACGTATCGGAATCGAACGGTTCGTTCGAATGTACTGAACGTGGAAGTGGTGAAGAAAAACGGAAACGGATCACCAATCGAATAGAAGCTGAAGCTGTAGAACAATAGGCAAGCCGGGAGATGCATCCCGGCTTTTTTTCTTGCTATGAAAATAACGGATGAACGGATTCCTCAGCATTCAGTTGTTTTTGTATGAGGCTCTTTAAATCTTGTTCATTATCGATGGCATCCAAATTTGTGTTGTACCAATCTTCTACTTTCTCCTTTGTTACAGAGAATTCTTGGTCTGGAAATTTGAATATAATCCAATCTACATTTTTGATGAGAGCAAAAAGAAATGTAGAGTTAGCTATAACCGTTTCTTGCATTTCATCATCTAATCTTTCTGCATCTATATCTTTATATTCCAATGTGATTCCGTAAGGCTCATTCTGGGTTTCAAGAGAAATTTGATTCAACTCTTCACTGTGTGCCAACTGTTTTACGATATTTCCAACCGCGCTGCTGTCCCCCACGTATGAATTTTTATATTGAAACAAATCTGTTCTTGAATCATCATCTTGACTGCACCCATTCAAGAAAGTCATTAGTAATAACAGTGAAATGAAATAAACCGTAATTCGCTTCATCAATTTCTCTCCTTTGCCGAGTCTATCACTTAATTCCGAATATTTGTTTTTATTTTGATTGTAACAAGAACACGAACAGGTATCAATTTACAAGATGTACCTTTCACATCGCTTCTATCGTCAAAGTATCCTTGAACTACCCACTAACGTATCGGCCCCGTACATGCGGAATACATGACCTTCAAATTTTACCTTCCTTTATCATTTCTTGTGGGTGTCTAGGTACGTATCGGAGGCATACGTTAATACAAAGGAGTTTCTAATGAAGGAGAGGATAGAATGCAGACGAATGAACCGATGACAGCCGCCAAAGCATGTGTAGAGGAACGGTTTCCCGATGCAAAGCTTGCCGTCCTGGGAGGCAGTACGGCAAGTGGGTTATGGAACGTTAAATCTGACTTGGACATCGTCATCATCGACGATACGGAGCCATATCCTTTTCGGCAGTCGTTCATGTACGGCTCATGGCCGGTCGAAGTGTTCCTGATGACGAGCCGGACGTATATGCATTTCTTCGAAGAGTCGGTAGAGAAAGCCAATCCGACGCTTCTGCGGTTAGTTGCACAGGGTAAAGTGCTCGTGGATCACGGAATTGGGGAGCCGCTCATTCGCAAGGCGGCGAAGCTGCTTCAGGATGGACCGGGTGAGGCTGGATTCGGGGAGCTGGATGAACTAAGATACTGGGTGACGGAGCAGCTGGAGGATTTTGCAGAAGCGTCCGATCCTGGAGAAGCACTGTTTTCCCTGCACAAATTAACAGATCAGCTGCAAAGATTGATTTTACGCTCGAAAGGCTGCTGGACCGGTGACGGGAAATGGATCGCCCGCTGTTTGAAGGAAGCGGATGAGCCGCTCTACCTGAGATTGATTTCCGCTCTGGAAGCTTACCACCGCGATGGCCGGAAAGAGCCTATATTGGCTTTGGCGGAGGACGTCCTAGAGCCTTTGGGCGGCAGATTTTTCGAAGGGTATATGGCGATTACCTATAAATAAATGCTGGAAAGTCTTTTTGGCAGCGTGTGGACAAGCAATGGATGAAAGAAGAGCAGAGTTTCCTCTGCCCCTTCGCATACTACTTTTGTAATGTTTATTGAACAATTTTCTCTTTAACAACCGCGACTTTTCCTCGATATATATCTCATGCTGTTCCTGCTGCGTGGAAGTCAAAGATAATCTTATCACTGACAAAAGTGGTACGTTGAAGATAAGGGGAATCCGTTGCAATGTCTTTTGCGTGATTTGGCGAAAAGTTGTATGATGGTAATGTAATGCGCAGGGGAGGGAAACCTGTTGAAGGTCGAAGAGATTTTAACCGCGATGTCTAATAAAGGCTTGAGAATTACCGAACAGCGAAAAACACTCGCGAAATTATTTGTAGAACATTCCGGATATTTGGCCCCTAAAGAGGTCTATGAACATATGTCGAAGATGTATCCGGGGATGAGCTTTGACACGGTGTACCGTAATTTACGTGTGCTGCATGAGATGGATATTATCGAGCAGTTTATGTTCGAGGAGGGTGTGAAGTTCAAGCTTCATTGTCACGCCCACGATCATCATCACCATTTCATCTGCTTGGAATGTGAAAATACGGTGCCTTTCGAGTTTTGTCCCATGGATTATGTGAAGACGGTACCGGATGGTTTTACGCCGGTAAAGCATAAATTCGATATATATGGCTATTGCGATTCCTGCAGGCACTGAGGCGAGGCTATGAAACGAGTGCTTAAGGGTATGGTGCACGGATACCGCAAGTTTATTTCACCGTTAAAGCCTCCCACTTGCCGTTTCTATCCGACTTGTTCCCAGTACGCGCTGGAGGCGCTGGAAACACACGGAGCACTAAAAGGGAGCTGGCTGACAGCGAAACGGATATGCAAATGCCATCCTTTTCATCCCGGTGGATTCGATCCAGTGCCGGAAAAGAACAAAAGGCCTTCTTGACGGCGTGTTTGCCTTCCGATATATTGGTGTATAATAGAAATACTTATTGATCCATTGAAATGAGTCTGTGAACGGATAAGTACGAAGAAAGATGCCTATCAACAGAGAGCCGGGCTTGCTGAAAACCGGTATAGGCGCGCTTTGGAAAATGGTCCGGGAGACCTTGAGGTCGAGTCGGTGCATTGTGGCGATAAGGCCTTGACGTATGTCTGCGTTAAAGATCCAGTTGTTGAACTGATGGAGCCCTTGCATTGCGAGATGCCTGGGAAACATGGGTGGTACCACGTGAGCACAGCTCTCGTCCCATAGCGGACGGGGGCTTTTTTTGTTGTACTGAATATGATATGGAGGAGACTTGTTATGACGAGCGAAAAGAAAACCTTTTATTTAACGACCCCGATCTATTATCCAAGCGACAAGCTGCATATCGGGCACGCGTATACGACGGTGGCGGGCGATGCGATGACTCGCTATAAGCGTCTTCGGGGCTATGACGTCATGTATTTGACGGGTACGGATGAGCATGGGCAAAAGATTGAACGCAAAGCACAGGAAAAAGGCGTCACACCGCAGCAGTTCGTTGACGGCATTGTTTCAGGGATTAAAGAACTGTGGGCGAAGCTGGACATTCAGTACGATGATTTCATCCGCACGACGGAAGAACGCCATAAGCAGGTCGTGGAGAAGATCTTTGCCCGTTTATTGGAGCAGGGTGATATTTATCTCGACCAATATGAAGGCTGGTACTGTACGCCATGTGAATCGTTCTTCTTGGAACGTCAGCTCGTGGACGGGAATTGTCCCGACTGCGGACGCCCTGTAGAGAAGGTGAAGGAGGAAAGCTATTTCTTCCGGATGAGCAAGTATGCGGATCGGCTGCTGAAATACTACGAAGAAAATCCGGACTTTATTCAACCGGAATCCCGTAAAAATGAAATGATCAATAACTTCATTAAGCCGGGTCTGGAGGATTTAGCCGTTTCCCGTACGACCTTCGACTGGGGTGTGAAGGTGCCGGGCAATCCGAAGCATGTCGTATATGTCTGGATCGATGCGCTGTCCAACTACATTACGGCTCTGGGCTACGGTACGGACAATGAAGAGAAATATAAGAAGTATTGGCCGGCCGATGTGCATCTTGTCGGGAAGGAGATCATTCGCTTCCATACGATCTATTGGCCGATTATGCTGATGGCTTTAGACCTGCCGCTGCCAAAGAAGGTGTTCGGTCACGGCTGGCTGCTCATGAAGGACGGCAAAATGTCGAAGTCCAAAGGCAATGTCGTTGATCCGGTGACGCTCATTGACCGCTTCGGCTTGGATGCTCTTCGTTACTACTTGCTGCGCGAGGTGCCTTTCGGCTCAGACGGTACGTTCACGCCGGAAAGCTTCGTAGAGCGGATTAATTTTGATTTAGCCAATGACCTTGGCAATCTGCTCAATCGGACGGTGGCGATGATCGGTAAATATTTTGACGGCAAAATTCCTGCATATGCGGGTCAGGTGACCGCGCACGACGGGGAACTGCAGCAGCTTTCCCGCTCCGTCATTTCGGAAGTGGAGGAAGCGATGGAGCGGATGGAATTCTCGATCGCGTTGATCTCGATTTGGAAGCTGGTCAGCTTTACGAACAAATATATCGATCTGACGCAGCCGTGGGTGCTGGCGAAGGATGAAAGCCTTAAGGCCGAGCTGGCTTCCGTGATGTATCATTTAGCTGAGTCGCTGCGGATTACGTCGATTATGCTGCAGCCGTTTATGACGAAGACGCCGGCAAAGATTTGGGCACAGCTCGGTATTCAGCCAGGCGCAGCGACGGCTTGGGACAGCATCTATACGTTCGGTCAACTGCCGGAAGGCGCTGAGGTACAGAAGGCGGAGCCGATCTTCCCGCGCCTTGAGGTAGAACAGGAGGTTGCATACATCGTCAGCGCAATGGAAGGCGGCAGCAAGGCTGCTGGAGAGCAGGCGAAGCCTGCAGCTGCCGCCGAGGAAGCGAAGACGGAAGCAGAGCTGATCGGCATTGACGATTTCGCGAAGGTGGAGCTTCGCGTCGCGCAGGTCATTGCCTGTGAACCGGTGCCGAAGGCGGATAAGCTGCTGAAGCTGCAGCTCGATCTTGGTACGGAGCAGCGCCAAGTGGTCTCAGGTATCGCGAAGCATTACAAGCCGGAAGAGCTTGTCGGCAAGAAGGTCATTTGCGTCACGAACCTGAAGCCTGTAAAGCTGAGAGGCGAAATGTCGCAGGGCATGATTCTGGCGGCCTCCTCAGGCGACCAGCTCACCTTAGCCACAGTCAGCGATGATATGCCGAACGGTGCGAAGGTGAAGTAAGGATAATTTAAAAGAAGGAACTTATAAAGGACAGCTGTTTTCGAGCAGGCTGTCCTTTTGCTTTTCTGGAAAAAGAAGGATATGAGTATAAAGAGTCTAATTTATTTACTTTGATCGAGGCCAATAGAGTTTAAGGTTGCGGTGCAACATGAAGGTTAAATCTTGCATGAATGCTATATGATTGAAGTTGGATAGAAAAATTGAGGAGGTAGACATGAATTACATTTCACCGAAAGATGCGGCGTTAAAGGTGAAACGGTGGCCTAAATATACTATAGCGGCGGGTCGTCGCCATACCGTTGCTCTTAAATCGGATGGAACAGTGACGGCCCTAGGCGATAATAAATATGGCCAATGCGATGTAAGCGGCTGGTACGGCATCCAACTGCCCGGTAAATAGGTTATAAATATGAATCACTCAACTTTCCAAGCGAATTAACGGGCCCAATCGATGATGCGACAAGCGTTCCGAACAAGGATTCAAGTGCATGGACTTAACGGAAAGCGCTTGTAGGGCTTCTCATAAATAGTCTTACGGTGAATTACAGTTGGTTTGGCTTAAAGGAATAAAGAGAGCTTCGATGATTCCCAGTGGTATTTAATACCATTATAATATATCTATATATAGGAATTGTTCCGTTATCATCAATCGACATGACGGGATATCGTTTTCGAAACAATATTAAGCTCTTAATCCCTTTTGAGGAGTCATTTTAGAATTGACCAGAGAAACTTAATTTAATGAAAGAGGTGCCTTATGACATACCATGTCCGTGTAAGGCCAACCGCATTGATCATCGAGAATGACAGCATGTTGTTAGTCGAGTATAAGGATGAAGAGGGGATCCATTACAATTTGCCCGGCGGAGGAGCTGAACCGGGTGAAACGATGATTGAAGGAGTACAGAGGGAATTGTTCGAAGAAACGATGGCCGACGCGGAAGTGGGACCTATTGCCTTCGTGTATGAATGTGCACCTCATAAACAATCCGGCGATTATCCGGATACGACGCCTCATACGTTGTACTTGATCTTCGATTGTACTCTAAAAGAAGGCTCAAGACCAAGACAGCCTGATGTAACGGATGCGAATCAGTCTGCAGTGAAGTGGATTCCCTTACAGGAACTCGACTCCATAATATTATTTCCAAATATCAAACCGCAAATTAAAGAATATATTAGGAATCGAAGAAGCATCGAGATCATACAGGATTTTCAATTGGAGAGGTATTTTAACTAGTATTATTTAAGATTGCGGGCCATGTCGCAACGACAGATGCTTTATCTTACAGTAGAGTAATCACATAGGTGGTGATGGTTTGCAAATATTCTTGGATGATAAGGATCACGTATGAAAATACGAAAAGCCGGAAATTTCCCGAAAAGATAGGCTTTACTCAAGAAGGAGTACTTCGACAGTCAGATTGGTTCTTGGACCGATTCGCTGATAAAGTGGTATACGGTCTATTGAAGAATGAATGGAGAAAGAAAAACTTAGGTTGAGTTCCTAACAATCATCTGTTTAGAACTCAACTTTCGCAGAGCCAAAATCGGGTTAATGGCAAGTGCAGCATGAGTTTGTGATCGATTAGATCGAATGCTTGACGACATAGAAAAACACCGCTTCGTTTGGTAAGGTAAGAGTGTCGAATT
>NZ_JBHSQV010000161.1:0-37119 GCF_042658665.1 Marinicrinis lubricantis | reverse complement strand
GTAACGCGCTTGTCCATGGTGCGCTTCAAGAACTAAAGAGCAATGGCTGGATTGGGATCATCACCGGAATTTTCGAAGTGACCAGTGCCGGAATATCCGCAGCGATTATTTTTTCGTTTCTCGCTGCGCTGTGCGTAAAGCCAAAAGGATAATACAGGGCCTCCGCAAGAATGTGGAAAGAGAATACTTTGACAAGGAGAAAGTTACAATGGCAAACAAAGGGAACGTAAAGATGGTTATGGGCCTGACGCTTGGAATGCTTCTGATTGTTTTGACGGGTTGCACCGATCATAATGAGATGAGGCAACAAGGCACCCGAGTAGAGCAGCAGGTAGAGTTAAAGAAGGGAAATGACCGTATTGAAGTGGCGGATCAGGCAGCGCTAAAAATCGTGTCGATCCCTGGGGTTAAGCAGGCCAACGTGCTGGTTACACAAAAAAACGCGTATGTTGCAGCGGTATTAGATGGCGGTCAAAACCAGTTAAGCAGGGAGATAGAAGATCAAATCGCGTTCAAAGTGAAGGAAACTGAGCCGAGTATCCAAAACGTATATGTTTCTACCAATCCGAATTTCGTTGAACGAATCAATGCGTATGTCGTTGATGTGCAACAAGGAAGGCCGATCACAGGTTTCCTTGAAGAATTCAATGAACTCGTGCAACGAATATTTCCGAATGCACGATAGGCTCATCTATGTCACATATGCTTGGAAACCTGTATAAAATTAGGGTCGGTCAGGGGTTCATCCTAACCGACCGGTTTTATTTTTGTCGTTCTTTCGAGCATGAGCGAAAGCCACCCAAGCATATCGTTTTGTTCAATACGTGTCAGATGCTGTTTATTTGTGTTCCGATATTCTCCAGCGCCTCTTTGGTTCTCTCCATGACACTCGGCTCGTTTGGAACATGTTCACTTTCCCTGCTGTCTGAAATAATTGAGGATTGGTTGCTTTTTGTTTTCATATGCCGGTGTTTATTATTACGTACGCTTTTTGCCATTTTTTTCTCCTTTGCAATGCCGTCTTTGGGCATCCCAATTTTTTGTAATAAGTATTACTTATATTTCCGTTTTTCACATCCTTCATGCATCTCATTATTTGGGCATAGTTTTGGATTCGGGTAAGGCCAGATTGTTGATCATAAAGTCCATCGAAAAGCTTCGTTACGAGTAATGACCGTCAAACTTCATTGGGCATCTGTCTATGGTGTAACGATCACGCCCGGCATATAGTGTAGAAAGAGGAGATGCATTATAGATGATCATGATGAAACCGATTGAAGTGGAAGGCCATCAGGTTATAAGTATCGAGGTCGCCCTGCCCAAAACAACACTTCTCGCCATCACAACCGATCACGGATATATCATGTGCGGGGCGCTTGATATGCGATTGTTAAATGAGAAATTGCACGATCGCCGCATTGTGGCAGGACGCGCAACAGGGGTGCGAACGGTAGAACAATTGCTGGATGCCCCGCTCGATATGGTTACCCTTGAGGCGGTATTACGCGGAATTCGTCCTGGAATGAAAGGATCAGATGCGCTTTTAAAGATGGTTAACGAGGGTCGTTCATTTTAGGTCCATACTTAAGGAAAGTAGGGGATTTATTGTTAACGGGTCTGCATATTGTTTTCCTTGGAGGCGATGCCCGGCATCTTGAAATCATTCGGTCATTCACAGACCTGGATGCAAATGTTGCGGTAATCGGTTATGAAGATTTGCACGAACAACTTCACGAAGTCCAGCATTCCAAGCTTACGAGGGAGGTGCTTCGCAAGGCTGACGTTTTGATATTACCGGTTGTCGGTACAGACGACCATGGCCGAGTAGAGTCTTCATTTTCAGCTGAAACGCTATTGCTGGACAAAGAATATATGTCCTGTTTGCCGAAACACGCAAAAGTTTATACCGGCATAGCCAAGCCCTACTTGAGGAACCTTTGTGCGGAACTAGGGATCGATCTGATTGAATTATTCAGCAGGGACGATGTTGCCATCTACAATTCCATTCCCACTGCGGAAGGCGCTTTAATGATGGCCATTCAACATACGGACATTACGATACATGGTTCGCGTTGTATGGTGCTGGGTTTGGGAAGAATCGGTCTTACGTTAGCCGGTATGCTTCTCCGCCTGGGAGCACACGTCAAAGCGGGTGTGCAAAAACCGGAGCAGTTTGCACGTGCCTGGGAGATGGGGATTGAGCCGTTTTATACGAAAGATTTGTACGATGAAGGCGTAAATGTGGATATTATTTTTAACACGGTTCCGGCGCATATCCTTACTTCTCATGTTTTAACCCGTATTCCGCATCACGCCATCATTATTGATTTGGCCTCCAAACCTGGTGGGACTGATTTTCGTTTTGCCGAAAAACGTGGCATCAAGGCCTTATTGGCCCCGAGTTTACCGGGATTGGTCGCGCCAAGAACGGCTGGACGTATATTGGCGACCCTACTTATGTCAATTGATTCTGGACGAACGAAGTCGAAATCGAGAGATACTTTCTTCTCCTTCCGGGATATGAGATCGCGAACACTGCATAATGAATCATAGAGGCGTCCATTTAAGCTCGTCAGAGAGGCCGGCAACATTGCCGGCCTCCGTCATATTTTCGTAAAAATCCGAAGCGGCGCTTCCTATACCCAGGACGGTTTATCGAGTTCTGACTTGCGCTTAGGACTTCGCCATCATCATTCATTCGGATTTAAAACATGACATGGCTAGCATACGGGGAGGCTGGTCTCTGAATCTTGTTTCAACTGTTACAAATTGCCTATATAATGATGTACATACATAGGTGCTTTGCAGAAGAACGTTAAAACATGCATACCTGTACGTTTATTGTACAGTCGGAGGTTACTTGCAGAATGGATATTTCAAATTTGCTTTCGCATCCTGTCGCCCACCACGCATTTCATTATACACTTGTCGGAAAAGCTTTGGTTCGGCTCGGCGGGGAAGTGGCCATGGTCAATCGCTCGCTATGCAACATGCTGGGCTACACAGAACAAGAACTGCTGCGAATGAGAATACATGACATTATTTATACGGAAGACGTTCCATTATACAACGGATCCATCAATGACTTGTTAGGCGGCAATTCCGATTATGTTGAAATGGAGAATCGTTATATTTGTCTTGACGGCAGACACAAATGGGGAACGACAACCCTATCGATCATCGATGTGGAGGGACATCCGGAAAGGGTATTCTTGATCCAGATTCGGGAGATCACGTATCGCAAAAAGCTTGTTGAATTGAACGAGGAATACGCGGATAAATTCAGAATGCTTGCTGACAATCATTCCGATCTTGTTTACGACGTCATGTTGGATGGAAGTATCAGCTATGTGAACCGCGCCTGCACGAAATTATTGGGCTATGACTTATACGAATTGGAAAGAACACTTGGAGACATCATTTGGAAAAGTCTGGAGCACGTGACGGAAACGTATACCAATGCCCCGTTTGAGATGGAAACTTCAATTGAAGCGAAAGACGGCCAAATATTAAAATTCAGCGTATTGCATATCCCGAATTTCATTCAGAATGAACTCGTAGGGCTGCATTGCATCGCAAGGGATATTACCCTGCAATCCAGTATGGAAAAGGCCCTGAAGCACAGCGAGAAAAAGTATCGTTTGTTAGCGGACCACACGGGGGAAATGATTGCTACACTGAATATCAATGGCATTATCTACTACATATCGCCGGCGTGCAAACCATTGCTGGGTTATGATGCGACGGAATTGATAGGAAGACCTGTCTGGGAACTGTTCTATCCTCCCGATATAGAAAAATTGGACAACTCGCAAGAGTGGATGAATGAAGACGGTTATGTCAACATTTTGCGATTACGTCGAAGAGACGGCTCCTTTGTTTGGGTGGAGGTCGTAAGCAACACGCTACGGTACGATTCGGGCAATGTTCGTGAAATAGTTAAGGTTTTTCGAGATATCACGAGCCGAAAGACGCTGGAAGACGTCCTGGCTACTCAAGAACGTGTCATGAGTGGTATTGTCGAAATGATGGATGTCGGCGTTGTGATTTGTGATGAAAATGGGATATTGACAAGCATGAATAGAGCCGCAAGACAATTGCACGAAT
Organism: Marinicrinis lubricantis; assembly: GCF_042658665.1. Lineage (NCBI taxonomy): Bacteria > Bacillati > Bacillota > Bacilli > Caryophanales > Paenibacillaceae > Marinicrinis > Marinicrinis lubricantis. The sequence goes on along the minus strand of NZ_JBHSQV010000161.1, from coordinate 33,012 downwards.
TCGTACAGATACCTCTTTCTCCCGAACACTGGAGTTCTACATACGGATTGTATGAATCGGATGGAAAAACGCTGTTGAGCAAGGAACGCGTCCCGCTTTATCGGGCGTATCGGGGCGAAAGTTTCCGCGATCTGGAAATGGTCGTTAAAAAGTCGAATGGCGAGCATCGCCTCGTTCTCTGTCATGGGAAGCCGATCATTGTTCACAATAAAATTGTGGGCGGCATTTGTGTCATGCACGATATTACCGAATTTGATGCAGCCAAGCAATCTGCTCATCAGGCAGACAAATTATCCATAGCGGGTCAAATGGCCGCGGGAATTGCGCATGAAATTCGAAACCCGCTTACCGCGCTGAAAGGATTTCTGCAATTGTTAAGCGCCGGCAACGAAAATGGAAGTAAGTACTACGATATTATGAAGGATGAATTAACTCGTATCGAACTTATTCTAAATGAACTGCTGGCCTTAGCCAAACCGCAAGAGATGAACTTGACGCGGCATGATCTTTCCGAGCTGATTCAGGATATCGTTGTGCTGCTTCAGACGCAGGCCACTTTACATAATGTTGAAATTCACTTTCATCCAACCAAGGAATCCGTGCAGATCCGGTGCGATGGAAATAAAATCAAACAGTTATTTATTAATTTGATTAAGAATTCCATTGAAGCGATGCCTGAAGGAGGAACCGTCTGGATCGAACAAATGCGATGCGATGAATGGGTTAAAGTAAGCATAAGGGATAACGGGGTTGGAATTCCGCAAGAATTGTTGCAAAAGATCGGACAACCTTTTTTTACACAGAAAGAGACAGGAACGGGTCTCGGGCTATCCATTTGTTATCAGATTGCAGAGTATCACGATGCGAATATTGAGGTTGCAAGCGAGGTTGGTGAAGGTACAACTTTCACCGTATCGTTTCCCGTCGCTCTGTAACAGCGAATTCAATCACTTCTTTGAAAGTGGGTTTAATTTTCTTCATAACCCATCCACTTCGTGACGAGAAATTCGCTCGCTTGTTTACTGCAGTTTGCACATGATAAGTGGCCGGGAAGGGAGTTAATGGAGGAAGCAAATGGAGGACGTTAATAGAGATGAAGCAAATCGTAGAGTTCCTTATGAATTCCGATCAAATGGATATTGGACTGGCTGTCGTTGATTCAGAAGCCAGAATTTTATGGTTAAATACAACCATGAACACATGGTACTCAGTAACCCCCGAAGAAGAATTCCCTGCACACTCGGCAATACAAGCGATCGTGGGGCAAGTATTGCAGGATAAAAAGAATTACCCGGGAGTACTCGTACAAGAGAAGTTAGATGGCAAAGTGCGATCCATGATCGCCTATGTATACCCTCAGTTAAAAGGGGAATGTTTTGTTCTAATGGCCGATATCCAAGATTTTCAACAGTACGTGCAAATTCAATGTGAGAAAGAAAGAAGGGAAACGATTGGGCATATGGCGGCGGGCACAGCCAATATCATTTTAAATCCTTTAGCGGTAATCAAAGGGACGCTTCAACTTCTGGAAAAAAGTTCGAAGGATCATGTTTCCGTTTTGCAATTTGCGGCATCTCCGCCTCATCAGAAAATGACAGGATACTTTAAGCTGCTCGATGAGCAAATTCAGACGATCGACAAAGCGTTGCAGCGGTTTTTGCTCTTTGGGAAACCTTTTGAATGGAAATTTGCTCCTGTTTCTGTCCTTTCGTTTATGCAAGAATGGGTCCCCGATATACAGGTTCAAGCGTTGGAGAAAACAGTACGTTTCGCTCTGGAATATCCGGAGCGAAACGGTTTTGTGTTTGGACACCCCAAGTTGCTGCGAGCGGCGCTGCAAGAAATCATTGACAACGCATTAGATGCAAGTCCCCCAGGTTCTGTCTTAACGCTCCGAATAAACATTACGGATAATCATATCCACATCATTGTTCGCGATCAAGGAGCAGGAATTCCAAAAGATCTGCAGTCCCGAATCATCCTACCGTTTATTACAAGTAAACCGGACGCTATCGGATTTGGGCTTAGTTTCAGTCATGCTATGATCGCAAAAATGGGGGGCTCTTTGAATTTCGAAAGCTCGGAGGTCGGCACAAATGTTATCGTTCAATTACCGACATTTACGGGAACAACTTAAAATTGTCGGTAACATTGCTGTAAATGCCAATGGCTACACAACAAACCCTCAAAAATTTTTTTCGGGGGCTATTGCCGGGAGTTTCTGACCAAAGGCATATTCCAATTCAACTATGCAGGGTAGCAAAGAATAATATTTTCCGAAGAGTACAAAATAAAGCTGAAAAAAAAATAATGTGACAATGGAGGAACTTACATGCCGCTCATTCCTTGGGATTCGTTTCGCAATACCGATCTATGGAGAAGGGATTTGGAAAAAATTTTTAACGAAGGTTTTCCTGAAATAGGCGCGCGTCTGGGATTTGCTACCCCTCGTATTGATGTATTTGAGACTGAACATGAAGTGATTGCTTCTTGTGAAATCCCTGGTTTGGATAAAAAAGAAGACCTTCATATCGATGTGGATGAAAACATGCTTACAATTAGTGGGACCATAAAGCAAGCGAATGAAGTGAAGCAGGAACAAATACATCGCAAAGAACGGTTTGTCGGACGGTTCCAACGGTCGGTGTCTTTGCCATCACGCGTTCAAACGGAAGGAACGACAGCCACGTACCGCAACGGTGTCCTTGAAGTTCGCATGCCGAAATTAAAAGCCGATACCCAACGGCAAATTGATGTGCAGTTTCATTAAAATGAATTGTGAGATCACAATATAGGCGTTACATGAAAAATGGGCGCTTGCACATAATAAGCTTTGGGCGATGAAGTCCTACCATATTGAAGGAGGTCAAAAATCGTGTATCAACAAAACCTTTCACAGCAAGCAAGCCAATGCGCGCAGATTATTCAACAGTTGATCCAGCAAACCCAGCAATCGAGCAACATGTATCAACAAATGTTGCAACAGGAGCAGCAAAACGCCGCCCAACTGGATCAGCTGGCCCAGAAAGAACGTCAAGCGGTTCAAACCATTCAATCTGTTCTGCAAGGACATCAAACTGCCATACAGCAGATGCAGCAGGCGATGCAAATTTGTTCTCAGCTTCAACAAACAGCGCAACAACAAGCCGGCGTGCAGAATGCGGGCTGGCCAATGGCTCAGAGCTGGCAGAATCAGAATTTGCAGCCACGGCAGTATCAATAGAACAGCAAGTGAAAAAACGATCGCTTTAAAAAGAAGGCGGTCGTTTTTTCACTTGACGATGCGTATACCCCAAAACCATTCAGCCGATTTTCTTTGCAAATAAGTCCCAAATGCCGCGCAAAAGGTTCAGCAACATGCCGAACGAGACTTGCACCCCTGCCTTGCCTAGCGCCTTCAGCCTCCCGAGCCAACCAGCGCGCCTTGGCTTGGGAGGCGACCTGACAAGCAAGCTGCGCAAGATTTGGGAGGGATACAGGCATGGCAACTGCAAAATTTCGCGAGGAGCAGTAATCGTGATCAGCGTATGCAAGGTTTGCGGGGCTGAAGAGCGGGAGGATACGAAGGCGGCAGCGGAAGGCAGTGTATCCGACACCATTCTTCATTTAGTCTGCCTTGCGGATCGGCAGCAGTACATCGGCGGTACAGCTGCGGATCATTTGCTGCCCTAGCCGGGATCTGCTTCCGGTTTTGTTCATGGATGGACTAGAAGCCCTTGAATTGCGGTTCTTCCCTGGGTGCTTTTCAGCGAAGCCAGGCAAGTTTTGACCTGAGTAGCTACAGTCATTGCCCCAATCCCTCCTTTCCTGATTATCTCTCATATAAGATAAGATGTCTTTTTCAGCTGCGGGCGCCGTCGCGACCGTCCCGATCACCAGTTTTGGAAACTCTCTGGTTCATGGTGCGCTTCAGGAGCTGCAGCAGGATGGATGGATCGGCATCATCATCGGGATTTTTGAGTTAACGAGCGCCGGCGTTTCAGCAGCGATCATTTTCTCTTTTCTTGCGTCGCTCGTAGCAAAGCCTCGTGGATAAAGCATGTGCCCGGCTTCTAAGATAGGAGCCGTACCTACTACGGAAGCCGGGTACAGATTTACATGTACGAAAAAGGGATGCTGCACGGCGAATTATGATTTTAAGAAGCAATCGCCTCAATTACAAGGTGTGCGAAGTTTTGTACAGCGCCGGCGTAGCGCGGGAACTCACGGAGCAATCTGCTTGCCTCGCTGTTATAGCTCGCGGGTTAACGCACCAGGTATGGTATGAATTTCTTACAAGACATTTCATAGAGGAGCATCCTACAGAACAGATTTATGACGATTTGTGTAAAGAACTAGGAGTAACGCTCACCTGTAATGCCTGGATAACCCGAATAAAAGCCCAACAGGGTAAGCTTTTAGCGGCGGACATTTGTCCGTCGCTTTTCTGGTTGCAAAAAGGAATTGCACTCCCGCATGAAACTTGAATTGTTGAACCATAATATAAAAAAACGCGAGCAAAGGAGCTAGATATGTTTTCAAACACAGCTAGAATGAAGAGCGTAGTTTTACTGCTTGTTATGGTGCCGGTTCTTACGACAGGATGTACGAATCAGCGAAACAATCAAAACAATCAAGTGAAAACGCAAGAGGTAAGAATGCAGCAGGCTCCAAATCAAATGCCGCAGAACGTCGATAACCGCATTCGAATTGGGCAACAAGCGGCGGATAAGATAACTCAGATTCCCGGCGTGCTAAAGGCGAATGTTCTCGTTACTCAAAAAAACGCCTATGTGGCGGCAACGTTGGATACGAATCAGGGCCAGTTAACCCCGGGAATAGAAAGCCGAATTGCCCAGCAAGTCAAGCAGACGGATCCGACCATTAAAAATGTGTATGTATCCACGAATCCCGATTTTGTGGAACACGTGAACCGATACGTGAGCGATGTCGCGCAAGGAAGACCCGTTAGCGGATTTTTCAAGGAATTTAGCGATATGGTTCAGCGAATTTTTCCAAATGCCCAGAGTTGATTGAATGAAGATCCTGCCTTCATTAGGCGGGATTTTTTTGCGCCTTTCTGATTAGGGACTTTGGAGTTGGGGAAAAAGCGGATCCGATTGTAACCTAATCTGTGATAATATAAAGATTTGATTATCCAACTAGCTCAAGATAGGTATTCGTCTCCGTCAACACACAGCATTTGACAAGCCGATTGAACATTTCTCCCCTCATCACGCCGGCTAATTCGTATTTTTTCGAGCCGCGCCGTGCATGCCCGGTACCGCCACAATGACATGGAGCACTTGCGATGGCTGCTGGAGAAGCACCGCAGCGCACGGCGCAAGCTGATCGTCACCGACGCCGTCTTCTCGATGGATGGCGACGCGGCGCGGCTTTTGGAGCTCGCGGAACTCAAGCGCGAGTACGGGGCGATGCTGATGGTCGACGAGGCGCACAGCGGAGGCCTCTACGGCTCTTATGGCGAGGGGCTCTGCCATGTGCTAGGCGTACACCGCGATGTTGATGTGCATATAGGCACCTTCAGCAAAGCGTTCGGCGTTTACGGCGCTTATGTCAGCGGCAGCCAAACGCTGATCCGCTGGCTGACGAACAAAGCGCGGACGCTCATTTACTCCACGGCCTTGCCGCCGCATGTGATAGCAGGTATTCTGCGGGCGCTCGAGCTTGTACAGGCGGAGCATGAAGGGCGTAAGCGGCTTGCCGCAGCAAGCGTCAGATTTCGCTCCGCACTTGTGAATGTCGGCTTCCGCACCGAGAGCGGCGACTCGCCGATCGTCCCGCTCATCGCCGGAGACAACGCCGCGGCGCTCCGTTTCAGCGAAGCGCTCGACGTTGCCGGTATTGCCGCTGTGGCGATTAGGCCGCCAACCGTGCCCGCCGGGACGGCGCGCATCCGCTTTTCGCTGTCAGCCGCTCATACCGACGACGAACTAACCGATGCCGCCGCCCGCATATGCGAAATAGGCCGGACACTGGGGGTGACGGCTGGTGAATAGCTGCAGTACGATTTTGTGGCTCACCGGATGGAGTATCGACGATGACGTGTTCAATCCGCTGAGGGATCAACTGCGTAGCCGGCTGCCGGAGTGGCGGCATAGCGTAGCCCATTATTACGATGCCAAAACACCGGAGCAGATGCACGTAATTGCGAAAGTTGCGGCGCACGCTTGTCGTCAGGCGTCCGACGGGCCGCTCCTGATCGCCGGGTGGTCGCTCGGTGGGCTACTGGCGTTAAGACTGGCCGGAGAGCTTGGAGCGGAAGGTCTCGTGCTGCTAGGCTCAACCGCCCGCTTTATCCGCCCAAGAGGCGAAACGGATCTCGGCTGGCCCGACACTTATCTCAGGCAGATGAGTTCGGCTCTGAAGCACGACCGCGCCGCGGTCGAGTGGCATTTTCACAAAAACCTCTTTACGCTGCGCGAGCTTGAACGCGGCATTGACGCGATGCTGCCTGCGGCTGACCGATGGTCGAACCAAGCGTTGCTAGCCGGGCTTGAACTGCTCAGACACGAGGACTGCAGGCCGCTGCTGCCGGGTATCGCATGTCCCGTGCTTGTCGTTCACGGTCAGGACGACATCGTTTGTCCGTTCGGCGCAGCGAAGGAGCTTCATAAATCGCTGCCGAGTGCGTCGCTGCTTGCAGTGGAAGATGGCGGCCATGCCCCTTTTCTAGGACGGGAGACAGAGGTGGCCGATGCCATAAGGAGCTGGTGGTATGAGCGATAGACTGGATACGATAAGGCGCCGCTTTAGCCGAAGCGCCGCAGGAGATTACGATGCGCATGCCCATGTGCAGCGGACCATGGCCGAATCGCTTGCGGAGTTTGTTATTGGGCGCAACGCATCGAACCACATGGAAAATGCGAAAATACTGGAGATCGGCTGCGGCACCGGGGCGCTAACTCTCATGCTGCGGAACGTTTGGCCGAATGCCGAAATCACGGCGCTTGACGTTGCGCCTGCCATGCTGGAGGCGGCGAAACGCCGGCTTCGTGCAGCGGTTCCCACCCAGAAACGATTGAATCCGGATATACAATTCCTGGTTGCCGATGTAGAAGCCTGGACGCGACAAGCGGCCTGCGGAAGCTTCGAACTCATTGTGTCGAACGCCTGTTTCCAATGGCTTGCCCACCCGCGGGAGACACTATGCGAGCTCAAGCGGCTGCTGCGTCCAGGCGGAATGCTGGCATTCACGACGTTCGGAGCGGAGACGTTTCGAGAGCTGCATACCGCATTCGAGCTCGCTTACCGTGCGCAGGGCTTGAAGCCGCAGCGCCACGGCCTGCCGCTGCATACAGCTAAGGAGTGGAACGCAATGCTGGCCGCAGCCGGGTTTATGAACCCGCGGCGCCGCCAAAACGTCCGCATCGAACGGTACCCGACGGTGCGCGATTTTCTCCATGCGATAAAAGCGATCGGCGCCAGCGCCTCGGTAGCCTCCCCTTCCGGCCGAATCGGCCTACGCCGCCTTTTTCACGACATGTTCCAGCACTACGAGACGCGATACGGCGACTCTAATGGCATCCTTGCGACATATGAGCTGCTGTTGCTGCATGGTTTCGCTCCGAAATAAAGTATCACCGAGGGAGAGGATGAAGAACAGGAAACCGTCTACGGAACGTTAGCGTATATTATGTTGAAATTGGCAGTAATGACGAAGCGAATAATCATAAACAGCTAAATCCTTAGAGTAAGAAAAATAACAGGGACAACGAGGGCTTAGTACAAAAATTTACATATGCATCTCTCGTCTGGAAAAGTTTAAATTCTGCATGTTTAGTTCTGGAGAGACAAATAGACTACCAGAACAACCAATCGTGGCAGCCTATTTGCTCTAAGTGCAAGGAGGGGACTGTACCCCACCATTAGTATATATACCGAGGAGGTTTTTTAAGTACAATTATCGAGTCGGAACGAGGTCCGATTTAAACATTTGATTTCTAGACGTATTTGTGGTAATTTTAGAAAAGTGAATTCACGGTTTACACAGGGACGGTGTGTAACCAATAAAAACTCAATTAGAACAAGGAGTATTGGGGAATTACACAGTATGCGTTCTTCAATACTCAATCACAGCAAATGTGATCGGAATATAAACTTACTATGTCAGGAAGGAGTGTGTACAATGAGCGAACAACAAGTAGAACGTAAGCCAGCTGCTGCTGAAAGTTCTGAAAGACCTCAAAGAGAACAACGCGGCGGTGACAGAGAAGGCGGAAGAGAAAGAAGATTTGGTGGACGCAGAGGCCGTGGTAAGCGCCGTAAAGTGTGCTACTTCAAGGCGAATAAAATTGAGCACATCGATTACAAGGATATCGATTTGCTGAAGAAGTTCATCAGCGAGCGTGGAAAAATTCTTCCTCGCCGTGTAACCGGTACAAGCGCGAAGTATCAGCGCCAATTGACCATCGCGATCAAACGCGCGCGTCAAATCGCTTTGCTTCCATACACAACAGAGTAATTCTGTGAACGAGAAGGGCCAGTGCAAACTGGTCCTTTTTTTGTGTTTAGAAACGCTGTTTTTGCTGTAACATTGCCGCAGGTTGTGAGCATCTGGGAACGAGGCATCGGCATTAAAACTATGCTATAATAAAGAACAAATCCAGATGGTCATTAGGCGTTCAAATGCAGGCGGCAGAAGCATGAGAAGGGTCATTCATCTGCGGACGTTCCAAGGTTCGGTGATCGCATGCGGTATCCACCTTGCTGCCCGGTGGAAGCGAACGGATATGAAGAGCAATTCTGCATAAAATAACAGACAGTTTGTTTATCCGCGATGCGTTCGGTATGATAGGAAACATAGGCCCGGGAACGGTTACATACAGTTTGGATATAGCGTTTTTTTCACAGACTAAGCTACCTCCATAAGAGTGACATATCAAGCTGGAGGACCATAATTTGCAAGAGGTGAATTCATTGAATAAGGCCTTAGGGCGATCAGCCATCTGGTGTGCATTGTATATTGTGCTGCTGTTTACATTGCTGACACCGCTGTCTTTCATTACATCCTGTTTCGTGATGGCACCGATGTTAATCGTAGGCGCTTCACTGCCTCGTCTTCACAGCATCGGATTTCTTATTGTCGTGCTGCTCGTTTTACTCGTAGCGGGCGGCGGCTTGGGCATTGCATTTATGATCGTGACGGTGGCTTTCACGATCCCGGCAGCCGTCATGGTGTACCATTATAAGAAAAAATCCGAAGCGATTACCGCGATCACCGCTGGGACGATGACCTTATTGGCGGTTTTGCTGGCTGCGCTGCTGCTCATCCATTTGTCCGGCATCAATCTGAATGAACAAATCCGGGAGGAGCTGGAGTATAGCTGGAGTGCACTGCCGGCCGACTATCAGGAGCAGCTTGGAGAATTTAGCGATTTGCTTATCCCAATGCTCATTAAGACACTGCCGTATATGCTGGTTGTCATTTCTGTCTTTTTTGTGTCGATTGGCCATACGGTCGCCAGAAATGTATTGAAGCAAACCGATGTCGTCATTCCGAAGTTTAGGCGCTTAGTGGATTGGCGTCTGCCGCGGTCTTTTGTTTGGTACTATGTCATTGTACTCTTCGCGGATATGTTTACGAACCCCGAATCGGAGTCTTGGTGGGCGATGGTCGTTTGGAACGGCGTTCCGCTGTTTATGACAATTTTCGCTGCACAAGCGATTTCCTTTCTTGCCTTTGCTACCCGAAATAAGGGCTGGGGAAGGGTGCTGCCGGTATTAGGTGTCGTGTTGTTTCCGTTTTTGCCCCAATTGATTAGCTTGATTGGAGTGTTCGACACTGCATTTCCGCTGCGAAACCGATTTAAGTCCTAAGATTTTACAACCTGACGATTTGGGAGCGAGATACAATGCCGAAGCAATTGTTTAACCGTTGGCATGGTCTTCATATGGTATGGGGCGGTGTACTGCTTGTCGCCATGGGCGCATGGATAACCTGGGTGCATTGGAAGCTGGGGATCATAGCGTTTTTATTGATTGGCCTTTTGTTCTATTATGTGATTGCGGCTGAAAGAAAGTTTCGGAACGATATGCAGGAATATGTGCTGACACTGACCCACCGCATTCGAAAAGCAGGGAATGAGGTCATTCACGACTTGCCGATCGGCATCCTGCTTTACAACGAAGACAAAGAAATTGAATGGAATAATCCTTACTTCATATCGATGACCGGTGAAGAAACTTTAGTCGGTAAAAATATATTCGATCTTTTTCCGATGCTGGCACAGCTCAAAGATCAAAACCAGACGGTAGAAATATCGTATGAAGAGGATTTTTACCGGGTAGATATTCGGTCGGAGGATCGGCTGCTTTATTTTACGAGAACGACCGATTATGTCACCCTGCTGAAAAAGTACAAGGAAGAGAAGCTGGCCATTGGTATTGTGCTGCTCGATAATATAGACGAGGTATCGCAAGGGATGGATGACCAAGCTCGGAGCCTGATGCTGGCGAAGGTTGTCAGCATGATTACCGAGTGGGCTGCGAGATATGAAATTTATTTAAGACGAGTTTCTTCCGACCGGTTCATGCTGCTCATGAATCAGAAAACGCTAGAGAAGCTGGAAGCTACCAAATTCGACATATTGGATGAAGTTCGCGAAATGACACACGACTATAAGCTTCCAGTGACGCTCAGTCTAGGGATTGGAAGCGGCTCTGACAGCTTTACCGAGCTGGGACAGCTTGCACAAGCCAGCCTAGACGTAGCGCTGGGCCGAGGCGGAGACCAGGCAGCTGTGAGGGATGGACAGCGTCTCTCGTTCTATGGAGGAAAATCCAATGCAGTCGAGAAGAGAACCCGGGTAAGAGCACGCGTTCTTTCTCACGCATTAAGAGATTTGATGAAGGAAAGCGCCAATGTCGTCATTATGGGGCACCGCTTTGCGGATATGGATGCGGTCGGAGCAGCGATTGGAATCTTGAAAGCGGCTCGTCTAATGAAGAAGGAAGGCTACATCGTACTGGAAGGCGTTAATCCTTCCATCGAACGATTGATGGAGCATATCGCCGAGCAGGAGGGTTTACATCAGCGCTTCATCACTCCTGCAGAGGCGCTGCAGATCACGAATGCCCGGACGCTGGCAGTCGTGGTGGATACACATAAAGCTTCCATGGTGCCAGAGCCGAAGGTGCTGCAGCAGACGAACCGAGTTTTCGTCGTCGATCACCATCGCCGCGGGGAAGAGTTTATTAACGATGCGACACTCATTTATATGGAGCCGTATGCATCGTCTGCCTGTGAGCTCGTAACCGAGCTGCTGCAGTATTTTCAGGAACGGATCGAGCTCGATGATTTTGAAGCGACGGTACTGCTCGCGGGGATTGTCGTCGATACAAAAAGCTTCTCGCTTAGAACGGGGGCACGCACCTTCGAGGCAGCCTCCTTCCTTCGCAGGAACGGTGCAGATTCTGCCCTTGTACAGCAGCTGCTCAAGGAAAGCCTGGAAGAGTATTTGGAGAAGGCGGACATTATTAAGCATACCGAAATCGTCTTTGGAAAGTATGCCGTGGCTGTTCACGAAGGCAATCGCAGTACTTCCCAGTTGACGGCAGCCAAAACAGCGGATACCCTGTTAAATATGGAGGATGTCGAAGCGTCGTTCGTCATTTATCGGAGAGCAGACGGTCTGATTGGAATTAGTGCCAGGTCGCTGGGCGATTTGAATGTACAGGTCATTATGGAACAGCTTGGCGGCGGCGGACATTTGACGAATGCTGCGACGCAGCTGGAAGGAAGCGCTGAGGATGCTCGGCGTAAATTGATGAATATGTTGGAAAGAATTGTAGAGGAAGAGAGGGAATCGGAATGAAAGTCATTTTTCTGCAGGATGTTAAAGGTCAAGGTAAAAAAGGGGAAAGTAAAAACGTATCTGAAGGCTATGCGAATAACTTTTTGTTCCCAAAAAATCTAGCGGTGCCTGCAAGCAGCGGCAACATCAAGCAGCTGGAGCAGCAAAAGCAATCGGAACAAAAGCGTAAGGCGCAGGAGCTGGAAGAAGCGAAGAAGCTCGCAGAAAAGCTGGAATCGATGACCGTACTATTCCAAACGAAGGCTGGAGAGGGCGGCCGATTGTTCGGCTCGATTACGAATAAGCAGATTGCCGAAGAGCTGGCTAAATCTCACCAGTTCAAAATAGATAAGCGTAAAATTGAAATGACGGAGCCGATTCGCACGTTGGGTGTGACCCAAGTGAGCGTTAAGCTTCATCCGGAAGTGACCGCAACATTGAAGGTTCAGGTGAAGGAACAAGCGTAGGCCTTCAAGCTTGAGGAATAAAGGTACAAAATCATATCAGTACACAAGAAGGAAAGAGGAGAACGCTGCATGAGTGGGGAACCGCTTTTTGATCGTGTCCCGCCGCAAAACATTGAAGCAGAGCAGGCCGTATTGGGTGCCATCCTGCTGGACAGCGACGCTTTAATCACCGTCATGGAGCGGCTTCAGAGCGAGGACTTCTATAAGACGTCCCACCAGTTTATCTTTGAAGCGATGGTTCAGCTCGGAGAGGAGCAGGAGCCTGTAGATCTCGTGACGATCACTTCGAGGCTGCAGGATCTGCAGCAGCTCGAGGAGGTCGGCGGCGTCAGCTATTTGACTCAGCTGGCGAATGCCGTTCCAACGGCCGCTAACGTCGATCATTATGCGTCGATTGTCGAAGAGAAATCGTTGATGCGCCGGCTTATTCGGACAGCGACACACATTGTCACCGAAGGGTATGCCAGTGCCGATGATGTCAGCAGCTTGCTCAGCGATGCCGAGCAGCGCATTATGGAAATCTCCAACCGCCGGTCGAGCAGCGGCTTTATCTCGATTAGAGATGTCGTCATGGAAGTGTTTGACAAGGTCGAAATGCTGTATCAGCAAAAGGGCAACACGACAGGCATTCCTTCCGGCTTCATTGATTTGGATAAAATGACATCGGGCTTTCAACGAAACGACCTCATTATCGTGGCCGCTCGTCCATCCGTCGGTAAAACCGCGTTTGCACTGAACATCGCGCAAAATGTCGGCGTCCGGGCCAAGGAAACCGTCGCGATCTTCAGTCTGGAGATGTCAGCGGCGCAGCTGGTCCAGCGGATGCTCTGCGCGGAAGCGAATGTGGATGCAGGCCGTCTGCGTACGGGCTATCTGGAGAATGACGACTGGGAGAAGCTGACGATGGCCATCGGGGCTTTAGCTGAAGCGAACATCTATATTGATGATTCTCCAGCGGTCACCGTTGCCGATATTCGTTCCAAGTGCCGCAGATTGAAGCGTGAACGAGGACTGGGTATGATCGTCATCGACTACCTGCAGCTGATTCACGGCAGAGGCAAGTCGGACAACCGTCAGCAGGAGGTCTCTGAAATCTCGCGGACATTGAAGCAGATTGCGAGGGAACTCGAGGTGCCGGTCATTGCGCTGTCGCAGCTCAGCCGGAGCGTAGAGCAGAGACAGGACAAGCGTCCAATGATGTCTGACCTTCGGGAATCGGGTTCGATCGAGCAGGATGCCGATATCGTCGCTTTCTTGTACAGAGATGATTACTATAATCAGGACACAGAGAAGAAAAATATTATCGAAATTATCGTGGCGAAACAGAGGAACGGACCGGTCGGCACGGTAGAGCTCGTCTTTATGAAAAATTATAACAAATTCGTAAATTATGAGCGTACGCATGAGGAAGCATTTGCGGGCGCCTCGTAACCGAATAGTTGAACCGAACAATCGCTGTTTTATACACGTGATTGTTCGTTTTTTTATTTGACTTTCGTTTGTCAGATTGCTAAACTAGAACTGCCGCTTTTCTGTGTGCGGACATTTTTGGGACGCGATGTAGCGTACCCGTTGGAGGTATGAGTGGATGTCGACCGTTGTTGTAGTCGGAACCCAGTGGGGAGACGAGGGCAAAGGAAAAATTACCGATTTCTTGGCGGAATCCGCAGAAGTGGTGGCCAGATATCAAGGTGGTAATAACGCCGGACATACCATATTGATTGGAAATCAGAAATACAAGCTTCATCTTATTCCATCCGGAATTTTTTATTCAAACAAAATTTGTGTGATCGGGAACGGAATGGTCATTAACCCTCAAGCATTGATTGAGGAAATAGAATATATTCATTCGAACGGGTTCAAAACAGACAACCTGCGCATCAGCGATCGGGCACATGTCATTATGCCTTATCATCTCGTACTTGACGAGCTTGAGGAAGAGCGGAAAGGTCCGAATAAGATCGGAACGACGAAGAAGGGGATTGGCCCAGCTTACATGGATAAAGCGGCGAGAACCGGCATTCGCATCGCCGATCTCATGGATGCCAAGGAATTCGAAAAGAAGCTTCGCCATATGGCTTCGGAAAAAAACCACCTCATTACACAGGTGCATGGAAAAGAACCGCTTGATGTAGAGGAGATGCTGAAGCAGTACTTGGAGTACGCGGAAGTGATTCGTCCGTATGTGGTCGACACGTCCGTCGTATTGAACGATGCGATCGATGAGGGAAGAAGGGTACTGTTCGAAGGTGCGCAAGGGGTCATGCTGGACATTGACCAAGGGACATATCCGTATGTCACTTCTTCTAACCCAACTGCTGGCGGTGTATGTATCGGTTCTGGGGTAGGTCCGACCAAGATTCATCAGGTCATTGGCGTAGCCAAGGCTTATACAACACGTGTTGGCGATGGTCCTTTCCCTACGGAGCTGAACAATGAAACAGGGGATTGGATTCGCGATAAGGGGAACGAATACGGTACGACGACAGGCCGCCCGCGCAGAGTCGGCTGGTTCGACAGCGTCGTGGTCCGTCATGCCCGTCGAGTAAGCGGAATTACCGGCTTATCTTTGAATTCTTTGGACGTATTAAGCGGATTAGAGACAGTCAAAATCTGTACCGCTTATAAATATCGCGGAGAGATCATCGAGCATTATCCTGCGAATCTAAATCATCTGTCTGAGTGTGAACCGATCTATGAGGAAATGCCGGGCTGGAGCGAGGATATTTCGGGCTGCAAAACGTTGTCCGAACTGCCGGACAACGCTCGCCATTATATCGAGCGCGTATCGCAGTTAACAGGCATTCCGATTTCGATCTTTTCTGTCGGACGCAACCGGGAACAGACGAACTTGGTGAGAGCGGTATACGCTTAATTCGAAGAATCGCAAATTATGACTGTGAATAAACGGAAAGAGAGCAGCTGCTCTCTTTCTTTTTGCTTATTTACCGTTATGCATGAACCGGCTCAGCGGTTTGTACATGAAGAGGCGGAGGCACCAGCCAGCCTTTTTCTTTGTTCATACGCAGCGATTTACCGGCAAAAACCATTCTCGACGCATGGAATTGGCCGAACATCATCCCAATATCTTCACGGATCGATTGTCCGATGATGGTGCTGCAGGCGATCAGACCGGCTGAAATATCGGCGCCGACCATGACAGCAATTTCAGGATCGGTAAATCTTGCTCCTACCAAATTCACTTTAGGCCGCTCTGCCGTAGTCGGCGGGGAAGCAATGCCGTTTTCTCTGAGGATGTCTTCCACCTGTTTAATTTCGTCCTTCATGCTTTCTGACATATCTTCCATCAGCTTCTTCAGATCACGATCTCCTACATGATTCATCATGGCTTGAAAACTTGCCACTTTACCTTTCGCTGCTAAAGCATAATTCCACAATGTGTACACTTCACCGTAGTGCATCGGCTCTTCTTTTGGATTACCGCTCAGGATACCCAAGTTGTATAACCTCCTTATTATCCATATCGAAATGAAGAGTATAGGTTATCCTACATGGTGCGGCCTGATTCGATCATAAATCTGCCAATACGTTCGATTTTTATGAAAAAGGTGGAATGAATTGCCATCCCATTCGTCAATACTGTTTAGCATAGCCGTGCATGAGGTTAGCGAACCGGGAGGAAGATCGAATGAAATGGTTAAGGAAATTATTAAATTGGGTTGTTTTTACGCTTAGCGTAAGTTTGATTTCGTCTGCAGCGACACTGTATGCGGTGCAGTGGTATGTAGAGGAGCAGCTCTCTAATTGGAACATCGAGTGGTCGGGACAATCGATCAGGGTAGGAGACCTCATTTCTGGGCTGACGAGTAGTTTAAACCCCATTTCAGAAAAAGATACGACAAAATGGGTTCAGAATTCAAAACAAAATGAATATGTATATCAAGAAAACGAACAAGAATCCAGCGGTCAAGGTACAGATCCTCAGGAGTCGGATTACAGCCAGCCTGAGAATGCGGTGCCGGTATTCGGTGGGAACATCGCTGAATCGACCCAAGAAGATGAGGTGGTTATCTCAACGGAAGATTTTAACGATACGAAGGATAAGATCAGCAGTGAGGATAAAATGAAAATATTTACGATGCTGTTCACCAAATTGCCACAGGAGGATATTCAGGCGCTATCGTCAATTTTGGAAAATGGCATTACAACGACAGAGATGGAGGAGGTAAAATCGATTATTTCCGAGCATATCAGTGAGCAAGAATATAAAGAGATTCTGTCAATTATTGAAAAATACGAAATGTAAATGGAAGTTTGCGCTGCCTTGACTCTACAAGATTCATCAACAATTCCTATGATATATTTGCTCAAAGATGGACGCCTGTGGTAAAGTATAATAGTGTTAAAAAATACCGTGGTGTGAGGTCTTATCATGGGAGTATGGAATAAGGCAAGAAGTTGGGCTTCTTCTCGTTATGAGAAGGCAAAACTATCAATTCTGCTTCATAGGCAGAAACAAGAAATGAAAAGTAAAATATCGAAAGCTACGTTAACGTATAATAAAAAGTCTAAAAACTATAAATTGCGCATTGGTATTACGGTAGGCTCGTTAGCTGTTCTGGCAGGCGTTTCCTACGCAGGTCATGAATATGTGGATTCGAACATGAATACCGTATACCATGTGTACGCATCAGATCAATATCTTGGCGCTGTCAGCCAGGAAGAGCTGGTGGAAGATCGAATTATCGATATTAAACATCAATATTACGCGGATTTTCCAGACGTCCGCCTCGATTTTGGCGAGGATGACATCAGATTCGAGAGTGAAAGGGCTTTCATGGCCAAGGGCGAGGATGAGAAGGTTTTGGCTCAGCTGGACCAGCTCATCGAACCGAAAGCGATGGGTGCACAGCTGATTGTCAACGGGGAATTGGTTGGTGTTTTAAAGAATGAGAAGGAAGTCCAGAAAGTACTGAATGAGATCAAGCTGAAATATACGCCGCAAACCACCAAAAGTGCCAATACGGTTTCGGTTCTGTCCGCGAATGATTCTTCGCTTGCTGTAGGCAAGACGGAGTCGAATCTGGAGAAGGTCGAATTCGTGGAGCCTGTCGAAGTAGAGAGTGTGGACTACACCCTAGACCAGTTTAAACAGCAGCAGGCCAACTTTGATCAGGTCGATGAGGTCGTGGAGAAACTGATTACCGGTGATATCGAGCCGATCAAATATGTGGTGCAGGAAGGAGATTGTGTTTCTTGTATCGCATCTAAATTCGATATATCCAAGCAAGTCATCTATAAGAACAATCCTTGGATCACGAACGACATGATTAAAGTTGGAGAAGAGCTGGACTTAACCGTGCTTCAGCCGGAGCTGTCGGTTCGAACGGTAGAGACCGTTCAGGAGGTTCAGGAGATTCAGTACAAGACAGAATACCAGTATGACAACGAGATGAAGCTGGGGCAAAGCAAAGTGCTTCAGAAGGGCCAGGAGGGCAAGAAGCTGGTGACCTTCAGACTTACATCCGTCAATGGCAACTTGATGTCTGAGGAGCTTGTGAAGGAAGAAGTGATCGTCGATTCGGTTCCGGCCATTGTCGTTCAAGGAACGAAGGTGATCAAGGGCGAGGGTACAGGAAACTTCGAGTGGCCCGTAAGTGGAGCAACGCTGACAAGCAGTTACGGCATGCGCTGGGGCAGCATGCATAAAGGCATTGATCTAGTATCGGACGATCGCACGATTATGGCGGCCGATAACGGGGAAGTCATCTTTGCCGGTACCAAGTCCGGATACGGTAATGCGATTATCATTGATCATCACAACGGGTACCAAACGCTGTACGGTCACTTAAGCAAGATCAGTGTTTCAGTAGGAACGAAGGTCGAACAAGGCGACGCGATTGGCGTGATGGGGAACACCGGTAATTCAACAGGAACACACCTTCACTTCGAAATTATTGTGGATGGGGAACATACCAATCCTCTTAAATATTTGGACTAATAAAAATATCATAAGAGACACGATTTATAAACCGTAAGGGACAGGCTGACAAATGTTTCAGTCTGTCTCTTTTTGTGTATGAATATGATAGAATAGGGTTATATCTGTATGAATTTATCATTTCATTATAACTTCCGCATGAACGCGGTTTCCCGCTGTAACCTGTGAATCGGGAGGTGCTGCCGTGTACGGCAAAATATTGGTGGTAGACGATGAAACGCCTATCGCAGAAATACTAAAGTTTAATTTGGAGAAGGAAGGCTATCAGGTCATCTGTGCGTTTGATGGACAGGAAGCGATTGATTTGGCTTTTTCGGAACAACCGGATTTAATCCTGCTGGATCTGATGCTGCCTGTGAAGGATGGAATGGATGTATGCCGCGAGATACGTTCGCGCCTCCATACGCCGATCATTATGCTGACGGCAAAGGATACAGAGCTGGATAAGGTGCTGGGGTTGGAAATGGGTGCGGATGATTACGTCACGAAGCCTTTTGGAACGAGAGAGCTGCTTGCCAGGGTAAAGGCGCATCTCAGAAGACAGGGACGTCACCAGCAGGCGGAGCAGGAGGGAACAGGCGGCAGCAGCCAAACCTTGAAGTATATGAATTTATCGATCGATTCCGATATGTATGTCGTGTATAAAGAAGGCGATCCGCTGGATTTAACCCACAGGGAATTCGAGCTGCTGCATTATTTGATTAAAAATTGCGGCCGTGTCATGACACGAGAGCATCTGCTGCAGCAGGTGTGGGGTTATGAATATTTAGGTGACGTCCGCACGGTGGACGTGACGATCCGCCGCTTAAGAGAGAAGATCGAGGATGATCCCAGCAAGCCGGAATACATCCTGACGAGGAGAGGCCTCGGATACATGATGGCTGTGCGCAAAGGATGAAAAGACTCCGCTTTTACCAGTCGATTCAGATCAAACTGATTATTATTTATGTCCTGCTGATCCTGATCGCGATGCAGCTGATCGGGGTTTATTTTGTCCGGACGATGGAGAACTCCTTTCGCAATAATTTTTCTGAGGATTTGAACAGTAAGGCGAGTCTGCTCGCGGAGTATGTTCGGCCGTATTTATCGACGAGACCGGAGAATAAGGATGAAGACGGTCCTGCCGCAGGTGAAAGCAGCCTGTCGGATGTGGTCAACAACTTCAATCAAATTATCGGCGCTGAAATACAAGTCATTGATATGAATGGGATGATCCTCAGCTCCACGATGTACGGTGGAGATATCGGTCAGAAAAATACCGATCCGCTCATCAGCCGTGCGCTGCAGGGCATCAAGAATCAGGAGCGGGAAGTGATCGATGCCTTCAATGTGCGTAAAAGTGCACTCGCGCTTCCCGTCAAGGAAGGCAGCAAGACGATTGGAGCCGTCTATATTTTAGCCTCGATGGAGGAATTGCTGGGGACGATCGACAGCATTAATCAGATCTTCCTCGCCGGAACGATTATTGCACTGGCTCTCACAGCGATCCTCGGCATCATATTATCGAATACGATTACGGCACCGATTAAAGTCATTACCCGCAGGGCAACGGCGATGGCCGAAGGGGACTTCAATCAGAAGGTGCAGGTCATCGGCAATGATGAAATCGGACAGCTTGGGCATGCCTTCAACTATATGACACAGCGGTTGAAGGAGGCTCTATCCTCCATCGAAGAAGAGAAGGATAAGCTGGCCTCGATCTTAAGCAATATGAGGGACGGGGTCGTGGCGGCAGATGAAGCCGGACGCATCATTCTCATGA
Source organism: Marinicrinis lubricantis (assembly GCF_042658665.1). NCBI lineage: Bacteria > Bacillati > Bacillota > Bacilli > Caryophanales > Paenibacillaceae > Marinicrinis > Marinicrinis lubricantis. The sequence goes on along the minus strand of NZ_JBHSQV010000161.1, from coordinate 13,026 downwards.
ATCGCCGCGCGCTGCAGATGCTGCAGACAAGCGAGCTGCAAGTGTCCGGGAAGGATGTCGGGGAAGTGCTCAAGCTGCCCGAAGGATCGTCAGATTTGAGCGAGGGGTATACTGCGCACACAGCGCTGATGGATATTGTTCGTGACGAGCTTCCTGAACCGCTCAAAGTTCGGCTTACCTTTACGCCGATTAAGCGGCGCCATGGAGGGATTGCAGGTACGATCATTGTGCTGCAGGATGTGACGGAGCAGGAGAAGCTCGAGCAGTCCAGGCGGGAGTTTGTCGCCAACGTATCCCATGAGCTGAGAACGCCGCTCACGACGATTAAAAGCTATTTGGAAGCCCTTGATGAAGGGGCAATGCACGATCCGGAGCTGGCTTCGAAGTTTATTGGCGTCACCCGCAATGAGACGGAGCGCATGATTCGTCTTGTCAGCGATCTGCTGCATTTGTCGCGTTTTGACTCTAAGCAGGCCATTCTGCACAGGGAGCCGACAGATATTCGCGAAATGCTGGAGGTTGTGTCGGACCGGTTCTCGTTCCAGCTGCTTCAGAAGCATATTACGATTGAACTGGATACCGCATCCGATCTCCCCTTAGGCGATTTGGACTCGGATGCGATAGATCAGGTGCTGGATAATCTGGTTTCGAATGCAATCAAGTATACGCCAGACGGCGGAAGCATTAGGTTAAGCGCAAGGCTGAAAGAGGATCATTGGATCGAGGTTCAGATTGCGGACACGGGTCAAGGGATCCCGAAGAAGGACTTGGAGCGCATATTTGAACGGTTCTACCGTGTAGATAAGGCACGTTCCCGAAATATGGGGGGCACAGGTCTAGGATTGTCGATTGCCCGGGAAATAGTGAGAGCCCACGGCGGAAACATCCGCATTGATTCGGAAATGAACAAGGGAACGACGGTGACCTTTACTCTGCCCGCTGAGGAGAAGGAAGTGAGTTCCATTGCTTGAGAAGGTGAAGTCACTTCTACTAGCACTGCTCATCGCTGTCAGTCTGTGGCAAACGTATATGCTGGCATACAGTAAGCCGGAGCTTGAACGAATAGATCAGAACGCTTTCGTCGACACGGAGCTTGAAGGGACGAAGCTTGAGGTTACCGACCTCCTGTTTCCGAAGGAGATCATTATTCATTTGGGCGATGATCGGCATACGGTGCTGTATCCAGAAGAGGAGTTTTACAAAAAGATTTATGAGGAAAAAATCGTGCAGCGTACCTTTGACGGCTTTAGGCCGCTCAACTGGTACAGCAGGGATTGGGACGAGCTGAGGAAGACGACACGCGGGATCGAAATCCGGTTCCAAGACGCGATCCCGATCAGTACGCTGCAAAATATTTTGCAGCTGCGCGGGGATATTTTGTTCACGGAAGGCTCGATCAATCGGATATGGATCATGAAGGAAAATGAAGAAGAGGTCGCAGCCTATTTTTTCACCGAACAAGGTTTGACGGTCTATGAAGCAGGCCGGGCCGATCTGCAGCCTACCGATGTGGAGCAGTATGTCGGCTTTGGCGAATATTTAAGCACACAGAACAATTATACGAGTACGGACGGGACGTATTATTTGCCGAGTCAGCAGCTGCAAACGGTCAAAGTGCGCTTCGACTACAGCTTATATACACCGGAGCAGTGGAAGAACAGCTTATTCGTCGACCCGAGTATCAGCCGCAATTTCGCCGAAAAGGACGGTACCGAAATCTATACCGATGGCAAAAGGGGTTTGCAGGTCAATCATCTGGAGCAGTGGATGAGCTATTCCGATCCGGTGGCGCCGGTGCAGGAATGGACCGATGTCAGCAGCAATCTGTTCAGTGCGGTACAGTTCGTGAATCAGCATGGCGGCTGGAATGGCTCGTACATGCTTGAGAAGTATCCGGATGCATGGGATCAGCGATTCCGTTTCATTCAATATTATGACGGTTATCCACTGATCTCCGGGACGGTAAGGCCATTCGGCTCGATCTACGTGACGCTGCAGAAGTCGGTCATCTCCAACTATGAGCGTTCGCTTATTCAGCTGGGAGAAGAGACGATGCGGGAAGAGGCTGTACTGCCCGGCGGGGAAGAGCTGCAGGCGATCGTCAGCGGCAAGGAAGAAGAGCTAGGCGAAAGCTTTATGTCGGTATTTCCTTCGTATCGCCCGTTTGTGACCGATAAGTACGTAGAACTGGTACCGCAATGGACGGGCCTAACCGCAAACGGTGTGTATTATGGCTTGGCAGCAGATGAATAAGGGGGACCGAAGATGGAATGGGGAAGAGCAAAGACGATACTCATCCTGGCCTTTTTAGGATTAAATCTGGTGCTTGGTTACCAGTTGTGGTTTATTAAAAAGGATGTCTTCGGTTCCAAGATGAACAGCTCTGAAATGACACAACAGACGCTGGAGCTGCTGGAGGACAAGGGGATTACAGTCAAACAGGATATTCCGAAGGATACCCCGAAGGCGGGAGAGATCGTTGTCCGATTTGAAAGCAAACCGGGCAAATATGGCGATGGAATGTACCGTCTTTCACTGGAGGACGCCGTTCTCTTAGAGGATTACAGTAAGGGGCTGTCGGGACAAATTGATTATCTCGAACAATACAAATGGGATCCGGTGCTGAGCAAAGAAGGCGTGAATGTACTGAACCAGCTGTACAATGAACTGCCGCTGTTTGAAGTCAATTTAAAACTGTATTATACGGATGGAATTGTTTATGCGTATGAGCAGAAGTATGCCAAGGCACTGCCGAGCGATACGTCCAAGGAGCAAACGGTGCTGTCGGCATATACGGCGCTGCAGCTGCTTGCTGAGAAATATTTGCCGAATGGAACCGTGATCGAAGATATTCGGCTTGGTTATCACGGGAAAATATACAATTCGGATACACAGGTGATGGCACCGAAGTGGAGATTCTCTCTGCAGAACGGCACCGTCTACTATATGCACGCGATCAATGGGGAAGTAGAAGAAGTACAGAAGGAGTAGGAGCATGGGTCTAAGTTTTTCCGTATTGGCCAGCGGTTCTACAGGAAACGCGGCCGTCATACGCAGCAAAGATGTGATGTTAATGGTGGATGCAGGGCTTAGCGCGAAAAAATTGGAGCAGCTGCTCAGCGAACGGGAGGTGTCCGGGGAGCATCTGGACGGCATTCTCGTCACGCATGAGCATTCCGATCATATCAAAGGCTTGGGTGCCATTGCACGCAAATATAAGCTGAGCGTCTATGCGAATGAGAAGACATGGGAAGCGATGAATAAGCATGTCGGTCAGCTGGAGGATGAGCAGAAGAAAGTGATCGAGATCGGTCAGACGCTTCAGTTCGGCGAATTGACGGTAGAAAGCTATCCGCTGTCCCACGATGCGGCAGAACCGATGGGTTTCTGCTTTCGGCAGGGGGATCGCAAGGTCAGTATTGCCACCGATTTGGGATATGTCAGTGCCAAAGTAAGAGAGAAGATTTTGGATTCGGACGCGATCGTGCTGGAGTCGAACCACGACGTAGAGATGCTGCGCGTCGGCAGGTATCCTTGGAACATTAAACGCCGTATTTTAAGCGATGTCGGTCACTTGTCCAATGAGGCAGCCGGAGAAGCACTGGTACAGCTGCTGTCAGAAAACACGCGACGGGTGTACTTGGCACATTTGAGCCAAGATCACAATATGATGGATTTGGCCAAGCTGACGGTGAATACAATGTGTAAGGAACGGGGAATTCATTTGGAAAACCGCAGGGTGAAGCTGATGGATACGTATTACGACCGGCCCACCTTGTGGGATGATCTCGATTACTAAGAGCTTGCCTTAGTCGATCGTAAGCTCTTCATCGAGCCGGCTGGCCATGCAGGCGATTTCTTCCCGTGTGATCAGTTTCTTCTCGATCAGCAGATCAGACAATGCAGAGATCAACAGACTTTGCTTGTACACCAGATCCTTCAAATCAGCTAGTTGTCCGATCATATGAATTTGATCCAAATGGGACTTAACTCGGTTCATGGCTCTACACTCCTTTTTTGGGCCGCAGCGGGAGGGTCATCCTAGCTTTTGTACGCTCGGCTAGTTTCAAAGTTTCATAGAAATCATGATCTATTATTATTGTAGGCAGCGGATCCGTAAATTATTCCAACTAATAGTTCGCCGTGAGGATTGAGGTGCTTCTGGGAACAGCTTTCTTGGAATAGGGCAGGTCCAGCACAAAGGAGATGCACGGGAATGGGATTGTTCGACCGGGATGATTTTTATTCGACAAAAGTGAATCGGAGACGAGTCGGAGGCGGGGGGAATGCCGGCTCAGGATCAGTGAAATGGCTGTTTGCGGCGGCCCTCATCCTTATCATCTCCGCTGGCGGGTGGATCTGGGTTGCGGCGGATAACGGAAAGGATGCCAGCCATACGAAGCAAACAGCGATTCCCGCGATTGCGGAGACGGCTCCTCAGGACTTACTTTCGCTCAACAATCAATTTATAGACATCGCGGATCGGGTTCAGCCTGCGATCGTGACCGTGCTGAGCTATTTGACGGATCGTGCGGACGAATACTCGTTAGGATCAGGCATCATTATTGAGAAGAGCGAAGGCAAGGCGCTGCTTGTCACCAATCAGCATGTCGTTGAAGACGGCATAGAATTTGAAGTGGTGCTGCAGGATGGGGAGGTTAGGAGTGCGGAGCTTGTCGGCTCAGACTGGATGACCGATCTTGCTATTCTGGAAATTGACGGCGAAGGCATTGATCGAGTGGCAGAGCTTGGTGACAGTGACGAATTGAGAAAAGGCGAAATGGCGATCGTCATGGGCAATCCGCTGGGCCTCAACTTCTCGCAATCGATCTCTGTCGGTGTCATCAGCTCGACCCATCTGACCGTGCCCGTCGTACTCGGCGGTCAGCAGTGGGAGATGGATGTCATTCAGACCGATGCGGCCATTAACCAAGGCAACAGCGGCGGCGCGCTGCTCAATCTGCAGGGCGAGGTCGTCGGCATCAACAATATGAAGATTGCGGAGTTCGGCGTCGAGGGCTTAGGGTTTGCCATTCCGATTAACGACGCGAAGCCGATTATTGAGCAGCTGATCGAGAACGGAGAGGTGCAGCGGCCGCTCATTGGGATTACGTCGATCGAGCTGGCTTACACGGAAGAGCCGGATGCGTATGATCTGCCGGAGGATGTCGATTACGGCTTGGTCGTGGTCGATGTATCCGGCCCTGCGAAGGAAGCGGGTCTTACGGTAGATGATGTCGTCGTGGCGCTGGACGGCGTAACGGTCTATACGCAGATTGATCTGCGGCGCTACCTGTACAAGAACAAGGAGATCGGCGATACGCTGCTGATCGAGTATTACAGGGACGGGGAGCTGTATGAGACGGATCTGACGCTGGCGGAGCGGGATGAGTAGGAAATCGTGAGGCTTCCAGCGCGAGGTTGTTACGCGTGACATGACTGTGGTCAATCACATGCTTCCGAGCGTCCATTCTAATTAGCGATGGTATGATGCATGACGGGATGATGTAAATAGCGTAAATGCGAAATGGAGGAGCTGGAGACAGCTCTTTTCTTTTTGCCTGGGAAATTGATAAGATGGGTGCTAGAAGCAAGTGATGGACGTGGAAAACAGTAGGGGTCTATCGAAGGAGAGATGCATGGTGCAAATTACGATTATCGGGGTAGGCAAGCTGAAGGAGATATATTGGACGCAGGGGATCGCGGAGTATACGAAGAGGCTTGGACCGTATGCGAAAGTGCAGCTGGTCGAGGTGCCGGACGAGAAAGCACCGGAGCAATTAAGTGCAGCGGAAGAACAGCAGGTGAAGCAGAAGGAAGGCGAGCGCATTCTGTCTCATGTGAAGCCGGACAGTCACGTCATCGCCATGGCCATCGACGGCCAAGCCTTGTCGTCCGAACAGCTCGCCCAGCACTTGGATCAGCTTGCGACCTATGGCAAGAGCCAAGTCGTCTTCATCATCGGAGGATCCATCGGCTTATCCGACGATGTATTGAAGCGGGCCGATGTGAAGCTGTCCTTCGGTAAGATTACGTACCCGCATCAGCTGATCCGCTTGGTGCTCGTGGAGCAGATCTATCGGGCGTTTAAGATCAATCGGGGGGAACCGTATCATCGCTAAAGGTAAAATAGAAAGGGACTTCATCAAGTCCCGGAGGCTTTCGGTATGAGGTTCGTTGAGACTGGAGAGCACTTCAGGATCAAGCGGTGCAACGCAGTCCAGAGCTCGTGTTTCCGCTAGGCGACTGAGAAGGACGGCAGAATCCCTTTGCATGGACTCGACGGTAAAATCGAAGTGCAAGTTGATCTGGGTGATCTGCCGTCCGACCCGCCTTGGAGATTCTTTGGTGATGCGGATGCTTTCGACCATAAGCCGCAATAACGCCTTTTGTTCATCCGCGTCGATCTTCATGAGTGCGTCCTGAATCAGCTTCATCAGTTTTTGCAACGAATCGAAATCAACAGGCTTGTTGAATTGTTCGACCAGTTCTGCTTCGATGGTCTCCAGCCGTTTCTGAAGCTGTTCCTGACGAGCGTGTGTTTCCTTCAGGTCATCTTTGAATATTGCAGCCAAGTCGGGATCGTTCAGAATGTTGTCTTTCAGCTTCTGAAGCTTCCTGCTGTTGGCATTCAACTCGGCAACAAGGGCTTTCTTTTCTTCCATGACCGGAGCGTCTGCATCTGATCGCAGGGCATTGATTTTATCGACCAGTTTTCTTAGAATGTCTGGACGCGATGCTACTTTTACAAGTTCATCAAGCACCTGCTGTTCGGCTACGTCGGCTCGCATCATATTAGAGCGGCAAACGGTCTTACCCTTGTTATGGAACTGTCCACAGATATAGTATCGATATGATTTGCCTCCAGCACCTTTGGAACGGGCAGGAACCATTCCGTGACCGCAGACAGGACATCTGAGCAATCCGCTCAGAATATATGGCTGATGGGAGCGGGATGGCTTGTAGGAACGCCGACCAAGCTTCTGATGGACACTCTCCCATAATTCGGGGGCAATAAGCGATTCATGCGTCCCGTCAACAAGCAGATAATCGGGGTTCTTTCCCTTACGTCGTTTCTCAGACCAGTCTTGCAGTTGGTTATACCGTATCTTTCCGATGTAGATGGGATTGTTGAGGATCGTCTTGATCCCGCAGACGTTGAAGGGTTTATCCATCTTGGAACGATAGCCTTCTTCATTCAGACGGCGGGTGATGGCTTTGAATCCGAGTCCCTGATTGGCATAATCAAAGATTTTGCGGACGATGACGGCTTCGTACTCATTGATGACAAGTTCTTTATCGATGTTGTCGTACCCCAGCACTTTTCCTCCGTTGTACTTGCCATTTTTTGCTCTTTGAATCATCCCTGACTTTACGCGTTCTACTATACTATTTCTTTCAAACTCGGCGAAGGCACATAAAAGTTGAAAAAATGTCTTCCCAGATGTAGTACTGGTATCAAATTGTTCGTTAATACTTACAAGTTTGACATTGTTCTTCTCTGCATGCTCATTGATTTCTAAAGCATCTTTTGTATTTCGAGCAAGGCGATCAAGTCGGTAGAATAAAATAACCTCAATTTTCTTTGTCTTGATATCTTTCATCAGACGTTTCATCTGGGGGCGACCTTTTATACTTTTGCCGCTTGTTCCTTCATCAACATACTCACCTACTATTTCCATACCGTGATAATCAGCATATCGTTTCAACTCAGTGATCTGGGCCTCAATACTGTAACCCTCTTTAACTTGTTCCTCCGTACTTACACGGGCGTACAGAACAGCTTTTAGTTTGTTCATTGTTCATCTTCTCCTTTGTTTTCGTAGTTGCTAATGAAGCTGGATTGATGCTCGTTCCATGAAGTTCGCGGGAAGATAGGAAATGCATTCGGGTGCTTATCCATATCATTGATCAGAAAACGTCCTTTGACTGCCGGATGCGGTTGATTGAACAACTCCTCGGATGCTTTAAGTGACTCTAGTTCACCAATTATGCGGCCCAAGGAAGCGATGAATTGCTCTTTGTCAAGAGGGCGAGAGGATTGGAGGTCATGAATAAATCGCATCATCCCGTCCGTGAACGCCTGATAGACGATGGTACCGATATACGATAGTGGGCTTTCATCAGTTGAAAGTGGAGCGTGGTCGCTCGGTTCCCCGATAGCTATCAGCTGAAGTTCTCCCTGATAGAATTCATCTGTTAATGCTTCGAAGGGGATGCCTAAATCCTGCGTAATTTTGTAGATGAGCTGGTAAGCGGGTTTCTTGGAATCCCCGCGTTCGATAGAGATGATTGTCTGGTGACTGACACCTACACGTTCACTCATTGCCGTCGTTGTAAATGATTTGTTGGAATGAAGCTTTCCGGCTTCCTTTCTGTAGAACTTTAATCGCTCTCCCAAATCGCTCGTCTTCAAATATTCAAACTCTTCGCGAGTGAGAATCCGTCTTGGCATGGATGATCATCCTTTCTGTACAAGCAGGTTTACAGTGATTATAAACTCTGTTATGATGGTTTGCAAATATATAATTACAAATACCTAAATATAAATAATCGGAGGTTGTTATGGACTTTATCCACGATATTGGTGTTAACCTGAACGAGATTGACGATGCGTTTGAGATCGTTCACGACAAGCGAAAGAAGGAACAAGATTTTATTGATGGGCTCGCCCTGACATTAAATCGCATGTTGGATCATCCGCCAGAGGCAGAAGTCGAATCTCTAACAACTGGTCGAGAAGAATGACAACCGAGAGGGCTCAACCCTTGCCCCACAAGGCTTCAATCCCTCTAGATATTTGAGGTGAAACCATCATGTTTTTGTATAACAGACACCGGGTAACGGAGATATTGAACACAGCTCCTGTCATTCAGAACCTTCTGTCAGTCGAAACAGATGAAAACTTCATCTGTCCTTACGACAAGCTGATTATTGGAGCGGGTATCCTGCCGCAACAACCCTTCATTGATCTTGTCCGACCCGCAAGCTTCCATGCCGATGACGACGATTCCTTCTACCAGAACAAGCTTATATATGACCTGTTCAGTGTGCAGTGGTCGCCGATGAATCCGCTGGCACCAGCAACATCGATCATGCTGAACCCTTGGAAGCATCGACTCACACCGGATGCAGTGCTGGCCCTGGTTGATCTTGTGCTTGGCAACCATTATGATGCATTCATCGTGAAGAGCGATGACAAAGTCGATTGTGTGCAGTTCCTGTCGTCAGAGGAGCTCTCCAAGCGTCTCTACGTTGCCTATCAAAAGAAACCGCCGCAAGATTACCAGAGTCTCGGTCAAACCTTCCTGTATGGAAAGCGGGGATGGCAGCAAGTCAAAAACTACGATAAGGCAGAAGAACAAGGACTGGCTGATACCATATGGACACGTATCGAACGGACAAGAAGGCAGAAGGACAAGCATACAAGGAAAACATTGCTCCAGTTCTTATTCGATGAGAGGGCGGATGCCATGAAGCATATGATCGTTGTAGACACTGACAAATTCAGCGGCAAAGATAAGATCATGAGGAGAATCAAAAAGTACGGTACATTTCAGGAAGCATTCATGTCTCTCAATGCAGTTGAGAAGAGAAAGCTCAAGGCACACGAAGCGTTCAAGAAGCCGATCATTGATCTGGGTTCGACCTTCCGTACCGACCTCGATAAATGGATGTCCGGTTCCCTAAGGTTATACTTCACGTTCAAGAGTTATGCGGTGTTGAAAGCAAGCTGGAGCGGGAAAGACACGATAACTTACAGAACGGTGCGTATTGATCCGATAAATCTGAATTATACCGGAGCTTCCTTGGAACCGTATGTGGGCAAAGAGAAATACAGGTTGCGACAAAACTATCTTACCGATGTATTAAGCTGACATGTTGTACAGAGGGCCGCGAGCGAAGCGAGCGGGCCCTGTCTTTCCATCAGTGTTCGCATTGCACAACGATGCGTTAATGGGCCACAGGAAGCCAGTCAATGGCCGCAGGGGCGAAGCCTTTACCCTTGACTGAGCGGTGCGACAAGCCGACACTCTTGCTTGTCCTCAGCGTTAGCTGAGGAACGCCGTACGGCGAGTGACGGGATTGTAAAGGGTGGGAACCCTTTACGTCCTCCCTCAGGGAGCGGAGAGGGTGGTCTTTAATCGGCGAGCGAAGCGAGCCGCCTTTCCGATTGCTGATGCAGGATATGGGTAGAACTTAATCCGCATACACCACGAAACGCAATTCCTTATGATCACGCTTCAGTCCATAGCAAACATCAAGCGGCAAAGGATGGTATAGCCTTGGCTCCTGACCTCGATAGGAGTTTTGTAAGCGTAGAACGGTAACGGCAATTGCGATTGAAAGAACAACCTCCATCCGTTGTCGCACTGCAGATAAACCTCATTGTCGTTGATCGAAACATGTACAAAGAGTTCGTCCGCAGAAAAGACATAATGGGAAGGGAAGCAAAGGCCATTCTCGCTTACTGTGAGCCCCACAGAAGCTTGTTGGTTCACTCGGAAGATCTTTGTCCTGTCTGACTTATACAATCCGTCTACAGCCGATTTCACTCGTTCTGATAATGCGGACAGCAGATCGGGCAAGCTATCGATCAGCTTGACTATTGCCCGCAGAGGCATCCGCAATAAATCCACATTGATGTACAATTCCTTCATCTGGCGATCCGCAAACATTCCACCGCTGACTGCTCCGGGACTGTACATTTTGAACAGATATACCTTCCAGCCACTCAATTGCTCGATTGTTTCACGGATGAACCTGAATTTGACCCGCAGCCCGCTGAATGGAACATCCTTCGGCACCATGATTTCAAACCGTTCATTCCGGCATTCCGATTCACATACGAGCTTCCTTGAAGCGTCCGGTAATGTTATGTTTTGCAGCACAACAACTGCCGTAATCGAAACTGTCGGATGCGGATGAAGTTCGACCTTGCTTCCGTTCGTTGCAGTTGGTAACTGAAATTGTTGCTGATGGTTGTTCATGCGTATATTCCTCCAATGTGAATTTGGTGATCTAAGAAGACAGCGGCCAGCTATTACAGCAAGCCGCTGCGGATGGAACTGCGTTCAATATCCGCTGATTACGAAGTCATAAGACCCCGTTCCCTGAGACTGATGAATTGGTCCCCGCCTACAATGATATGATCGAGCACTTCGATGCCAGTCACATCCCCGGCTTCGACTAGACGAGCCGTGAGTTGAATGTCTTCTTGTGACGGTGTGCAGTCGCCGCTCGGATGGTTGTGCGAAACTACGATTGAGGCTGCGGATCGCTTGATGGCAGCTCGAAAGACTTCGCGTGGATGCACGATGGCTGCATTGAGCGAACCTTTCGAGATCGTCTCCGGTCGCCCGATGACATGGTTCTTGGTGTTCAGAAAAAGAACAACGAAGTGCTCCTGTTGCAGATACCTCATCTCTGGAATCAGCAAATCGGCTGCATCCTTGGGGGAGCGAATCACATGCGGATGACTGTAAACAGGTGCATTTAATCTCCGTGCGAGTTGCAGGGCGGCGATGATTTGGCGTGCTTTCACTCTGCCGATGCCCTTGATGGCGGTCAGTTCCTGCTCCGTGACATTCATCAGATCGGTCAGCGACGGGAAACGGGCAAAGATTTGATCCACGACATAGGAATCCGGCTTTTCGGCAAGTGCCTCGGTAAACAGCGTTTTGATTGACGACATTTCATATACATTCATGTGGTTGACCTCCATTGAAATGCAAAAAGGAGAAGCCGCGGCGGCTCCTCCTGTTGCGTGATAGATGAATTTGAATTATGATGATGACAACGTATTTTTTCTTTGTCGCTCCGTCTCTATTTGCGGGCGACTTTTTCTTTTTCTTGAGCTTCAATCTGCATTTCAATCATGACCAGCTTGACCAGCGTATGAGCGTATACCCTGCCTTCCTCAGTATCAAAGCTGGCGTTGCGATCCATCATCCGCATTGCTGCCATCAACTGGTTCCTTCTGGCTAACAAATCCTGCACGTTCTCCATGTGACTCACCTCCCTTCAATGGCATGGAAAATAACCCTCCTGTCGATACAACAGCACGGCTACCTGCATTGACCGTCCTATTCGCTTGAATGGCGACAGTTGCCGTTTCCGACGAGCTCCGCCATTCATCTGAAGATCGGCGATGCCTGAACGGTGTAAGTAATCAGAACCGTAACCTGTCCATTGCGAAGGGCGACAACGGCATGCTTCCCTGCATCCAGCTTTACAGAGTAGATGTATCCTTTTTGTTCGCAGAATCCGAGATATTCCTTCTGGCTGTTACGTTTGAATGATTCGTAAGTCATCTCTCCAGTCTCCTTTCCTCCGAAATCGTACATCCTCACGCCCCCGCCAGTCGTTTCCTGTGCCGTTGCAGTTGTTGAGGAAATTCGCGTTGAAAGTAGGCAACGGTCCAGCGAGCGGCGGTTTCTTCATCTACGCCATAGGTTCGGCGGCAGTAGGTTAGAAGAACGCGGCCAGCCATACTGAAGTGTCCATTCATAACAAGCTGCTTCAGAACGGTAGAAACATCTTCTGGCAATCCTATTTTCACAACCATGTTGTTCACCCCCTTTCAAGTGGAATAGCGGTATAAAAACAAAGCGAGCCAAGGATCGCTCCCTGACTCGCTGGAAATCAATATTTTTGCAGTACAAGATTGACGATGGCATCGACTACCGGATCGAATCTGGCTACCTTCGCCTTATTTCCTCGCAACGAGTAGCCCGAATGATAGGTACGATAAGAGTGATACGGCAGCTTATCATGGATGACTCGACATAACAGATTGAGCGGCATTCCATTCACTGAATCCAGAACCGACCCGGCAAAAGTTCGTTGCAGTCTGTCGTCATAATACGGCCCGGTAAAAAAGAGAACAACATCAGGACTAAGTAGGGCTTGCTGAACGATTAAAAAATCCAGTAACAGCAAGGGTTTGAGGCATTCTTTGTCGAATTCATATGCAAGGAAATCGTTGAAATACGATGAAAAACCGTGCACATGGAGGATGACGAT
>NZ_JBHSQV010000160.1:0-36692 GCF_042658665.1 Marinicrinis lubricantis | reverse complement strand
GGTAAATCACTGCCATTTTCAACTGGGTTAGTTTCGTGATGCCTTTTTTCCTGACTCGTAGGAGGTTATCCTCAAAACTTTTTCCAATTTACACGAATCAGGGACTTGACATCATACCGCTGGACTTGTCAGCTACATTTTATCGTGTGTCCGAAAGAGGAAAGTTATACTTAACCGACGCTTTTTTTCCATGGTTACTCCTCCCCGGCTGTGCGGCATCCAGCGCCAAATCCGCTCGTACCCGTGTCTATAGGATATGGCATCATTGCTAGAATCGTTTCATCACCCTTGACAATCTCTCTCCATATCATTAGAATAAGTAGTCGGAGACTAAATGGATATCTTTGTGTTCACCCTCAGCGATTTTGAACCGAAAGGACAGCGGCTGAACTTTCCTTTCGGGCGGCGCATGACCGCACTCAAAATTACGGCACAAAGAGACATCGTTCTCGAGGAATCAAACTAAACCTTAACAACAAAAGGAGTAATCGATAAATGGCTCGTTACACTGGACCTAAATTTAAACTTAGCCGTCGTCTTGGAATCTCCTTGAGCGGCACTGGTAAAGAATTGAAACGTCCTTTTCCACCAGGACAACATGGACCGAACCAACGCAAAAAAATAAGTGGTTACGGAATGCAGCTTCAAGAGAAGCAAAAGCTTCGCCATATGTATGGTTTGGGAGAAAAGCAGTTCCGCAATCTGTTTGACAAAGCTTCCCACATGCCTGGTATCGCCGGTGAAAACTTCATGATTCTGCTTGAAAGCCGTTTGGACAACCTCGTATTCCGTCTAGGCTGGTCCAACTCCCGTGCAGGCGCTCGTCAATTGGTTGCTCACGGTCACGTTACTGTGGATGGCAAGAAAGTCGACATCCCTTCGTTTACTGTGAAGCCAGGACAAGTAATCGGTCTTCGCGAGAGAAGCCGCAATCTGCAAGTGATTAAAGAAGCAGTTGAAAGCAACAATTTCGTGCCTGCTTACTTGGAAGCTGACGAAAAAGCAATGGAAGGCAAGTACGTTCGTTTGCCTGAGCGTGCTGAACTGCCTCAAGAAATTGACGAAAAGCAAATCGTCGAGTTCTACAGCCGATAATCATAACACGAAAAACCGTCCTCTGGGCGGTTTTTCTTTATGGCAATCAAACCGTCCTCCGCAGAGGAACAAGAAAGCAAGTAAAAGGACTGAATCTTCACCTCTCCGTAAAGAATCAGTCCTTCACTCATATCTGCAAGTCTATCCTTTTAAAATCAACTTCGCGAATTTCCTTTTTCCAACTTGAATGACATCCCCGTCATTTACAGTCACTTCCGCGAACACATCCGTCATCTTTTCCTCATTTATTTTCACGGCCCCCTGTTGAATGCTCCGTCTTGCTTCCCCGTTCGAGCTCTGCAGGCCTAGCGTTACAAGCAGCTCAATCAACTTGATCTTACCGTTATCCAGCTGTGCGGCGCTTAATTCAGCCTCAGGCAAATCATCCGGCAGCGCCCGTTTTTGAAATACGGTTTTGAAATGTTCTTCAGCGGCATCGGCCTGCTCCGCGTTATGGTACATTCTTACAAAGGTATGTGCCAGTCGCATCTTGGCATCTCTCGGATGAACCGACCCGTCTTCTAATCCTTTTTTCAGCTGATCTAGCTCCTCATCCCCTATGTCTGTGGCAAGCTCATAATATTTGATCATCAGCTCATCAGGGATGGACATCGATTTCCCGTATATTTCATTCGGCTCTTCATTAATTCCAATGTAATTGCCAAGACTTTTGCTCATTTTTTGTACGCCGTCTAATCCTTCGATGATCGGCATCATTATCGCAGCCTGCTGCGGAATGCCGTATTCCTTTTGCAGCGAACGTCCCATAAGTAGATTGAACTTTTGATCGGTTCCTCCAAGCTCCACATCGCTTTTCAGCGCAACGGAATCGTATCCCTGCATTAAAGGGTAGAAAAATTCATGAATGCTGATCGCTTGATTCGATTGGTAGCGCTTCGTAAAGTCATCCCTCTCCAGCATCCGGGCTACCGTTACTTTGGCCGAAAGCTCGACCACATCGGCAAAGTGAAGCGGACTGAGCCACTGAGAGTTAAAAAATACTTTCGTTTTTTCCGGGTGTAGAATTTTGAAAATTTGTTCCTTATACGTCGCCGCATTGCGCTTCACATCTTCTTCTGTCAGCTGCTTCCTCGTCTCAGATTTGCCGGTTGGATCCCCGATTCGGCCCGTAAAGTCGCCAATAATCAACTGCACCTCATGTCCCAGCTCCTGAAATTGTCTGAGCTTATGAAGAACCACCGTATGTCCGACATGAATGTCTGGTGCGGAAGGGTCCAATCCTAATTTCACCTGAAGTGGTTTTCCGCTCGCAACGGAATCGATAATTTTCTGTCTTAGTTCTTCCGCAGGCACAATTTCCGCTGTTCCTCTAGAGATCGTCTGCCACTGCTTCTCTACTTCCTGCTGCTGCTGAGCTGTCAGCTGCTCCCATTTCACTGTCATCCTAATCCCTCCAACAAATGTTTCGATTTTTTTTCATAAACACAAAAAAACAGCCCTCGATCCCGATAGGGACGAGAAAGCTGCTGCTCGCGGTACCACCCTAATTGGAGCTAATATGCGTCTTTTAAACGCTGCTCCCAACTTCATTGACATAACGGCTCATCACCGGAAGAGGCTACTAACCTGAGCATGATTCTCTGGTCCTGTTCCCCTCTTCTGCTCCGAACGGTAATTCGAA
Organism: Marinicrinis lubricantis; assembly: GCF_042658665.1. NCBI lineage: Bacteria > Bacillati > Bacillota > Bacilli > Caryophanales > Paenibacillaceae > Marinicrinis > Marinicrinis lubricantis. The sequence goes on along the minus strand of NZ_JBHSQV010000160.1, from coordinate 33,955 downwards.
TCAAAACAAGTACCGGTTTTCACCGACCACCGGCTCTCTGAAAGCTTTGTTTTCATTCTACTGCAGTTCTTCAATGCATTTAATTATCCAATTGTATGTTCTCGTAAGCGCAGTACATCAAACGACTTTACAAATATATATCACAGAAAAAATACCAAAGTCAAACTTTATTCCTGTTTTTCACCAAAAGGGAACATTCGTTCTTCTATTCTATTCAACCTCCGTCACTTTTGTGCTATAATAGTTCTGTTTATGAAGGAGGATGGAAATGGCAGAGACCGCAAATCAATCAGCGAATTCTAAACAGACCGCAAAAAAAATATTGCGCGGAATCCTTACGGTGATGAAATGGTCCTTTATCGTCATAATCATTAGTGGATTTTTAGTCGGAGGCGCCGTTTTCGGATACGTCAGCGCACTAGTTAAAGATGAACCGGTCAGGGAAAAAGCTGATATTATGGAAGAAATGTCGAAGGATCAGTTGTCTGGCTTCGTATACTTCAGCAATGGAGATTTGGTCGGCCAATTAAGAGGAATCGACCGCAGACTCGTTGAATTTGACGAAGTACCTAGTAAAATCATCGATGCTTTCCTGGCGATTGAAGACGACGATTTTTACGATCATATCGGTATTGACTTTACCGGTTTGTTACGTGCAGTAAAACAAAAAGTATTCAATGAACCCGTTCAAACCGGCGGTAGTACGATTACACAGCAGGTAGCCAGAAATGTATTTCTGTCGTTGGAGAGAACGGACGCACGTAAATTCAAAGAAATCTTACTGGCTATTCGCATGGAACGGTATTTAAGCAAGGAACAAATTTTACTCGCTTATCTAAACAAGGTTCCCTTCGGTAACAGTTCTTCAGGATATAATGTGTATGGAATAAAAGCGGCAGCTAAAGGGATTTTCGATGCAGAGCTGGATGAGATCAATCTTGCTCAAGCTGCATACTTAGCAGGCTTGCCCAAAAATCCAACCGGATATTCCTGTTTTGACGGATATGGCAACTTCGACGAAGAGGGCTTCAATGAAGCCGTTAAACGTCAGCACGTGGTGCTGGAACGTATGCTGGAGCTCGGAAAGATAAGCAAGGCGGAATATGATGAAGCGATGAGCTTTGATATTCGTGAATCCATCGCTCCATCGAAGCCTAAAGGCTATTCCTCTTATCCTTATCTTATGATTGAGACGGAGCGCCGGGCCGCGCAAATATTGCTGAAGCAGGAGAATCCTGAACTGACGGATGAAGAGCTGAATGATCCTAACAATCAAACGTTAATCAACGATGCAATTGAAGATATGCTCGGACGCGGCTATAAGATTTACACCACAATCGATAAAGATATGTACAACGCAATGCAGGAAATTGCTCAAAATCCAGACAACTTCGTACCGGACATGGAAGATCGCGGAGTAGAACAAATCGGTGCTGTATTGATTAATAACAATACAGGAGCCATCAAAGGTATGATCGAGGGCCGGGACTTTAAGAAAGAGCAATTTAACCATGCGACGCAGATGAAGAGACAGCCTGGTTCGACCATGAAGCCTTTGGCGGCATTTTTGCCGGCTCTGGATACCGGAAAGATCCAACCAGCTTCGGTCGTAGATGACGTCCCTTTAATTATGAAGGATTGGACAAAGGGATATCATATTCCGAACAACTGGGATAATAAATTCCATGGGCTGATGACAGCTCGGGAAGCATTAGATCGATCCTATAATATTCCAGCCCTCTACCTTTTCAACAACGTCGTTGGCATTCAGGAGTCTTGGGATTTTGTTCGCAAACTAGGAATTACTACAATCACCGAAGAAGACAACCATGCTACGACTGGGGTTATCGGCGGGCTGTCATACGGTACGACGGTTGAGGAAATGACCAATGCCTTCGCTGCCATTCCGAATGGCGGAAATTTTGTGGATGCTTATATGATCAGCAAAATTGAGGACTCAGAAGGCAATATCGTCTACGAGCACAACAATGAATCCGAGCAAATCTTCTCGGAAGAGACCGCATTCTTAATGACCGACATGCTTCGTACGGTTATTGAAAACCCAAGAGGGACCGCATATGACCTGAACAGCAAGTTCAAGTATATAGGTGAAGTCGATGTGGTTGGGAAAACCGGATCGACCCAGAATGACCGGGATGCTTGGTTCGTCGGATACTCTCCGGATATTACCGTGGGCGTCTGGGCGGGGTATGATCAGAACCATACTTTGACGTATCCTAGAGAGGTTGGTAACCTCCCGCAGCAAGCAGGTACGTTCCGAGCGAAAAATATTTGGGCGCTCGTGATGAATCAAGCGTACGAATTAAAGCCGGAATGGTTTGAAACGAAACAATTTGAACCGCCAAGCGGTGTCGTCAAAATGACTGTTTCCGACGTTTCTGGTCTACTGCCTAGCACCATGGCAAAGGAATCAGGCCATTTGGTGACAGATTGGTTCAACAAAGAATACGTGCCCACGGAAGTAGACGACCATTTGAAAGAAATGGAAATCATTACGTATAACGGTGTACCTTATATTCCAAAAGAAAGTACGCCGAAAGATATGATTCAAAAGAAAGTGCTGATCACTAGACCGAATGACATCTTCGCACTTTATGATGAATTGGAAGACATATTAAAAAATCTGCCAAACCAATACAAGCCGAAGAAGAACGGCCGGAACATGACGATCGCTGATTATTATCCAGATGACTTTGATATGACAGCGCCGGTCATGGAAGACCCTCGAGAAGACGACGGAGCCAAGCCGGCTGCACCGGCAAATGTTCGATTGGAGACAACAGACAGTTCTTATGTCATCACGTTTACCCCGAGCACAAGTGCAGATGTCGTCGGATATCGAATTTACCGTTCGATCAATGGCGGACCGCCCGTACATCTGAGCGGCAAAAACGTCTTGGTTGGCGAAGCTGAGAAGTTTACGGACTATCAAAGCAGCAAGGTGCTGTCCTATTACATTACGGCAGTCGACGTAGCTGGGAATGAATCTGATCCAAGCTCGATCGTATTTAACCGCCAGCCATCTGATTCAGGCATGCTGCCCGATCCAAATGGAAGCAGTGAGGGTACAGAAGCGCAGCAGAATGATGATCAGACTGCAGGCTTGCCATCCGCCCCTGGCGGACTCATCGTACAGGCTAAGAACGTGGGACTCTCGGTTGAGCTCAGCTGGAGCGGAAACGCTTCGGAGGAAGGCGTTCATACCTACCATGTATATTACAGTGACACGCAGGACGGCGAATACCGAAAAATCGGAACGACGAACCAAACCAGCTTTGAGTATGTAAGTGTGCCTCTAGAAGGCTGGTATACCGTTACAGCGGAAAACAATAAAGGGGAATCGTCAAGGTCGACACCGGCCCAATACCTTTCTCCTGAATAATGGAAAACTTATAAGTCAAAGCAAGAGCTGCCAATGAAAAGTATTGGCAGCTCTTGTTATTTCCATCTTCATTTAATCTTCAATGGTGGACAAATCTCCCGTAGGCAAGTTCAACTCCCAAGCTTTTAATACCCTGCGCATGATTTTGCCGCTCCGTGTCTTTGGCAGCTTATCTTTAAATTCAATTTCCCTCGGTGCGGCATGTGCAGATAGTCCCACCTTAATGAATTGGGAGATTTCTTTCTTGAGTTCCTCGCTAGGTTCATAGCCTTTGCGAAGTGAAATGAAGGCTTTGATGATCTCGCCCCTGACCGGATCGGGCTTCCCGATCACCCCTGCTTCCGCCACCGCGGGATGTTCAACAAGCTTGCTTTCTACCTCGAAAGGTCCTACCCTCTCGCCGGAAGTATTGATCACATCATCGATCCGCCCCTGGAACCAAAAATACCCTTCGTCATCCATATAAGCGGAATCCCCGGAAACATACCAGCCAGGAATCCGGAAATACTCTTGGTACTTCTCCGGATTGTTCCAAATTTTACGCATCATGGACGGCCATGGCGTACGTATCGCTAAATTGCCCATACGATATGGAGGAAGCTTATTTCCCTGGTCATCCAATATCGCTGCCTCCACGCCTGGAATCGGCTTACCCATGGATCCCGGTTTGATCGCCATCGACGGATAGTTGCAAATCAATTGCGCACCCGTTTCCGTCATCCACCAAGTATCGTGAATCCGCTTGCCGTACACCTTCATCCCCCAGCGAACAACCTCAGGATTTAGAGGCTCCCCTACACTAAGAATATGCCGTACACTTGATAGATCATACTCCTTCACGACATCGTCTCCCGCACCCATCAGCATGCGGAACGCAGTCGGTGCACTGTACCAAACGGTTATTTTATATTGCTGTAATGTGTTATACCAATCCTGTGGGCTAAATCGGCCGCCTCGTACGACGTTCGTCACACCATTCAGCCAAGGAGCGAATATCCCATATGCTGTTCCAGTGACCCACCCTGGATCGGCTGTACACCAATATACATCGTCCTCCTGCAAATCCAATACGATTTTGCCTGTATAATATTGCTGAACCATCACATTATGGACATGGTAGACACCTTTCGGCTTGCCGGTGGAGCCCGATGTGTAATGCAGCAGCATGCCATCCTCCGCATCCATCCATTCCAAATCAAGCTCTTCTGGCAAATTACTCACTTCTTTATGGTAATCAACCTGTCCTTCTTCGCAGACGATCTGATCTCCTACAAGAATGATATGCTTGAGTTCAGGAAGCTCAGAGTTCGGTATTCTGCTTAGCAGTGCTGGTGTGGTAATTACAGCCGACGCACCGCTGTCCTGCAGACGATCTCTCACCGCTGTTTCCATAAACGCTTCAAACAGGGGACCAACAATAGCGCCAATTTTAATGGCACCAAGCAAACAGAAATACAGCTCCGGCGAGCGCGGCATAAAAATAAATACACGATCTCCTTTTTGCAGACCTAAGTTTCGGAGCAAATGGCCAGCCTGATTGGATTTCCTGCGCATTTCATCAAACGTATAAGATTCGTTTCTTTCGGGATCACTGTAATACAGAGCGACCTTGTCCTTCTTGTCAGAAAGAGCATGCCTGTCAATGGCTTCGAACGCCATATTCAGCTTTCCGGTTTGCTTCCAGGAGAAAGCGCTCTCAATTTGTTCCCAAGAGAATGAATTTCGTACATTTTCATAGTCTTTCAGGTTTACTCCTTGAATGGTCCCTTCCAAACGTTCATCCGAGTGATTCATTTGTCTGCCTCCTCTTTCATACCTTTTTAAAACGCTTCCACCATGATACAATGATAATTGAGAGTCTGACATGGGATGATTATTGAAATTTTTATGACATTTTCATTTTAACATATCATCTATCTTTCGCCTACCACTCATTAATATGATATTTTTAAACGTTTTTATGATTGCTTCGAGTGTTACTCCTTTCCATGCAGTCCTAAGCAGTGCTCTAAATGGAATGAAAGGAATCTGTAAATGGAACATATCAAAAAATACCACAGTGAATCGTTGCTAACTGCTCATGGAACCATCTGGATCGAGGGCCCTGTATCCTCGGAGATATTGCAGACCTATATCATGGATGAAGGGCTGGATGCCTTTCGTGAACCCGATGAACAGCACCAAGCATTATGTGAGATTGCTTCACTGCCGGAAGGGAGAATCATTTTAGCCCGGCTTGAGAAGCGAATCGTAGGCTATGTCACTTTCCATTATCCTGATGAGATGGAACGCTGGTCGCAAGGGCAAATGGAGGATTTAATTGAACTTGGAGCGATCGAAGTCTCCCCTTCCTTCCGAAGCTTCGGTCTGGGTAAGCGCATGATTAAGCTTGCTTTTCTTAATCAGCAGCTGGATGATGTCATCGTTTTTACAACGGAATATTATTGGCATTGGGATCTTAAAGGGAGCGGACTATCCGTTTGGGATTACCGCAAGATGATGGAACAACTGATGAAATGCGTTGGAATGGTTTGGTATGCGACAGACGATCCGGAAATTTGCTCCCATCCCGCCAACTGTTTAATGGCGAGAGTCGGTCCGCGCGTGCCCATTTCATCTGTAGAGCAATTTGATCGAATTCGTTTCAGGCAAAGGTTTATGTACTGAACAGATCGTGGAGGAGTAAGAAACGTGGATAATACAAAGGCTCTATTTTTATTCCAACCTGAAAGTATGAATTATCGGTTTCATTCGGATCATCCTTTTAATCAAGAACGTGTACGGTTGACGATGGATCTTCTGAAGCATAGCGGTGCACTTTCCAATACCCAGATGATCGGGTACTCAGCCTGTCCTGAATCGTTCATTGAGCAGGTCCACACCTCAGCCTACATTCAAGCTGTGAAGAAAGCATCGCAGCAGCCATCTTCAAATTGGCTCGATTATGGTATCGGTACAGAGGATACTCCCTCCTTTCCAGAGATGCATCAAGCTTCTTCTTTTATTTGCGGAGGCTCGCTTATCGGAGCGGATAGAGTCATGAACAGCCAAGCTCGAGCGCTTCATCTTGCTGGCGGGCTTCATCACGCCCACCCCGGGAAAGCTTCTGGATTTTGCATTTATAATGACGCTGCTGTTGCAATCGCTTACTTACGCAAGCAATATGACGCGAAAGTGCTATATATCGATACGGATGTACACCATGGCGATGGGGTTCAATGGATGTTCTATTCCGATCCGCAGGTATGCACATTCTCTATTCATGAGACAGGCAAATATTTATTTCCGGGCACCGGCTATGTTCACGAACGTGGAGAAGGCCAAGGCTTCGGTTTCAGTGTCAACCTGCCATTGGAGCCTTTTACAGAGGACGAATCTTGGTTGGAATGCTTTTCAGAGGTGCTGGAAAGAACGGCGGGATTCTTCAAACCGGATGTGATTGTTTCGCAGCACGGCTGTGACGCTCATGCATTAGACCCGCTCTCACATATGCATTGCAGTATGGACATTTACCTGCAAATGCCCAAAATCATCCGTTCGGCAGCAGATCACTGGTGTAATGGACGATGGCTTGCACTTGGAGGCGGAGGATATGACATATACCGTGTAGTGCCTAGAGCATGGTCGATGTTGTGGATGGTCATGTCCGAGCATCCGATGGTGCAGCAGGTGAGCAGTCATGCTCACCTTCCTCAAGCTTGGATTGAAGCCGTTCAGCCGAGAAGTCCCCATGCACTGCCTGTTTCGTGGTTGGATGCCAAAAGCGCCTGGGCACCGATGCCTAGGCGCAAAGAAATTACGGAAAACAATCGAAAAACAAAACAACTATCCATGATGTATTTATAATTCTAACGCATTTCCTGGATGATTGCCTCAACCATTTGGAAGGATCGATTCGCTGCAAGCTGAGTGAATTCCGCGAAATTCATATGAGCCGTTCCATCCGCTCGGTCAGACATCGAACGAATGACAACGAATCGTGTATCGTTCATGCTGCACACTTGGGCTACAGCTGCTCCTTCCATTTCTGTGCACGTCCCGCCAAGCTCCTCATGAAGCTCCTTTACCTTCGTCCGATCAGCTATAAATTGATCTCCGGAAAGCACACGTCCTCTGTATACATTTGACTCAAATAATTTCTCGCCAATGCCGTATGCAAGCTCGACCAGCTCACGGTCCGCTTCAAATATAGATCGATCCTGATAAGGAATAACACCTCGTTCAAAGCCCAATGCGGTCACATCCATATCATGCTGCATACAGTCGATCGAAATCACCAGATCCCCGATATCCAATCTCGGATCAAGCGCACCCGCAACACCTGTGAACAACACTGCCTCAACCTGAAAATGGTCGATCAAAATTTGTGTACATACCGCGGCATTGACTTTACCAACGCCACACTTCGTTACAACCACTTGACTCTCGTGCATCTGCCCGCTCATGAAGGAAATACCCGCCTTCGTGATCGCTTGTGTATCGGTCATATGCCCCTCAAACAATTGAACTTCCTCCACCATCGCGCCAATAATGCCGATCTTTCTCATGATCAAACCATCCTTTCCTATCGTCAAACTTTCATTCAGATCCGATAACAGGGCATTTTAAAATAGGCCCTCCTCGGATAAATATAGGTTGTTCTTATTCTAAGACGCATTTCAAAGAAAGCGGGCCCGCTAAGTGAGCCCGCTTCATACATTATCGATTATATTCTAACTTACGATCTATCTTGGACGGAATTACGCATAATCAGCTCATGCGGGAGAACGACGATGTTATCTTCTACTTTCTCGTTCTTCATCAGCTTCGTGAGCAATCTCATGGAGACGGCGCCAATGTCATACATCGGTTGAGCCACAGCGGCAAGCTGTGGTCTAACCATGGTGGCCATTCTCGTATTATCTACACTTATGACAGAAATATCTTCAGGTACTTTCAATCCATGGTCTTGCAGCTTATGTATAGCGCCGATCGCCATTTCATCCGTTGCCGAAAAAACCGCCGTCGGTTTTTCACGAAGGCCCAGGAAATATTCCATAATTTCCATCCCGGATTCGTAACGGTAATTTCCAACACGTACGTATTCTTCACGAAGTGCAATGCCGTGGTTTTCCAGTGCCTTTTTATATCCTTGATATCTTGCATATCCGTTAGAAAGATCCTGCAAGTTGCCGCAAATCATTGCGATGCTGCGGTGTCCTTTGGCAATTAAAGTTTCTACAGCATCGTATGCCGCTTTTTCATGATCGATATCGACCGAAGGGAATTCCTTCTTCTCGTCGGTCGTCGCACATAGAACAACAGGGACAGACGACGTCTTGAAGGCTTGAACATGCTCCTCAGTTACAGTGCCTCCCATAAATAACAGCCCGTCCACCTGCTTTTCAAGCAGCGTATTAACTACCCGGATTTCTTTCTCTTTTTTCTTATCCGCATTGCACAGGATAATATTATAGTGGTACATATTGGCGATATCTTCAATGCCTCGCGCGACTTCAGCAAAGATCGCGTTCGAAATATCAGGAATGACTACGCCGACGGTCGTTGTTTTTTTGCTGGCCAATCCTCTGGCAACTGCATTAGGGCGATAGCCTAAACGTTCAATGGCTTCAAACACTTTTTTTCGGGTTTGCGGTTTAACGTTCGGGTTATTATTTACGACACGCGAAACCGTAGCCATGGAAACTCCTGCTTCACGAGCTACGTCATAAATTGTTACGGTCACTTACAACCTCTCCAATATTCCAAAATTTTCGATCAACTTTCGATACAGCTATCATACGACAAATTTAGAACTAACGCAATAAAGGATTCCCTCTTCCGTCATGACTCATGAATTTTCGCACTCATGCGTCAATTTTTTGTCACGGTAGAACGAAGAAAGGCAGGCTCCGCCGCAATTCTATAATCACGGGAAGCTGCCTTCTCCAAAAACAAGCCTTATTAAACTCGCACCTGCATTTAAGTGAAGTCGTATGTAGATAGAGCATAATTAGAAATTTGTGAAAGTCGATCTTGAATATCCTCTATCCACTCATCATTATGCAGGTTTTGCGCCATGATGAGCATGTCCAGTAATTGATTGATTCGCTCGTCAATAATGACTTCCAACGAAACGTTCCCGTAATCTTCATCCGCTGCTCTGCTCAGCAGCAAAGCCACTTCATTCTGCTCCGAAAAATCAATCGATACTTTGCCAGCAGATTTCGAGGAGGACTGAATCATTTCCTTCAAATGATCTTTCACCCCTGGGAGCACTTCATTACGCCCACATTCATCACAGCAATAAACAGGTACACCTTTAATTTCTAAATGATCTGAGAATAATACGGTTCTCATGTAAATATCCATTGTCATGCCACATTGACTGCAACCCTTCTCCAACCTTTTCAACTCCTTATCGCTTGTCGAACATTGTTCCTCTACTCCAACATATTCGACCTGCAAGCAATAAGTCCTTTCTTGATAAGGCTAGTAGTTTATGGTATTGCGCGCTCTCTGAAACAAACGATGAAGGGGAGGTGCGCTCAGAAGCAGCATCGCCGCAGCGGCTCCGATGGCATCGTTTCTCAAATCCTTCACATCCGACATTCTGCCCTCAATAAAGTGCTGATGAAATTCGTCGGTTAGACCGAACAGAACGCTCAAGGCGATTGCAGCCAGTTTGGCTTTCCAATGACTTATACTTTGCGGCATAGCCCAGTAAAATGCAGCGCACAGAACAAAATAAGCAACGAAATGTCCCCAATCAAAAGATTGCATCGCAGGAAACCATTTTTGAAAAAACGGCATCCACGTGTTTAATTCATCGCCTGGCTGATGAGACAGTGTAAAAATAATGACCATGCAAAGAATGGCAGGCAGCCATCGTAAACTCTTTTTCATCACTGGGTATTGCCAGCTCCAATCAATCGAATGAACTCTCTCATAAATGCCGGGAGATCAGGTGGTCTTCTACCGGACACAATGTGCCGATCGACTACGACTTCCTCATCCACCCAAACCGCTCCTGCATTCTCTAAATCATCTTTAATTCCTGGTGTAGAAGTCATGGTATAGCCTTGACAGATTTTTGCTGATGCCAACACCCAGCCTGCATGGCAAATATGTCCGATCGGCTTATTGGATTCATGAAACGACCGGGTCATTCGGAGTACCTTCTCCACTCTTCGAAGCTTGTCCGGCGCCCACCCGCCCGGTACATAAAGCGCATCATAGTCCTCCGCACTTACTTCCTCGAAAGAAAAATCACTTTGGATGGGCACGCCATATTTACCGATATATTTGGTGTTTTTCTCCGGCCCGACTACGTCCACCACTGCCCCTGCCTCTCTTAGACGAAGCACAGGGTACCACATTTCCAAATCCTCAAACTCATCATCTACAAAGGCTAATATTCTTTTACCAAATAATTCCACGTATCATTCTCCTTTCTGAGAGATGTTTGCACAAGATGGCTGTTCTACTTGCTGAGAGCGTTCAATCACCCGGTCCAGCAAAGCTTTTATTTCCTCACTCGTTCGGCAAGACATCAGTTCATCTAACAGAAGATCACTCGCTGAAGCGTCTAAATGAACCAGCACATTTTTAACGTTTAGCACAGACTGCAGCGACATACTGAGCTTATGAATTCCTAACGCAATCCACAGCGGCAGCGCTCTTTCGTCTCCAGCCAATTCACCGCATACTGAAAGCTCTATGCCTGCCTTTTGCGCCGCACCAGCGACCACTTTCAAATACCGGATCACAGCCGGATGAAAGGGCTCGTAGAGATCAGCAATCTTCTCATTCATCCGGTCCACAGCCAAAATATACTGTACCAAATCATTCGTACCGATACTGAAGAAGTCGACTTCCTCTGCCAGCATATCGGCAATCGCTGCAGCGGCAGGCACCTCAATGGTAATGCCGACCTGAATTTGGTCTGCATACGGAATTCCTTTCTCCCGCAGCTCTTGCTTGCACTCTTCCAGTATCAACTTGGCCTTACGAACCTCTTCAAGAGACGTAACCATCGGATACATGAGCTTTATATTGCCGTGAACACCAGCCCTTAGAATGGCTTTCAATTGTGTTTTGAACAAGCTGACTTTATCTAAGCAAATCCTTAGTGCACGATAACCGAGAAACGGATTGTCCTCTTCCTCCAAAAAAGTAAAATAATCGAGCTGCTTATCTCCGCCAATATCAAACGTTCGAATTATCATCGGTTTGCCGTCTAATTTCTCAGCGGCCTCCTTATACACTTCGTACTGTTCTTCTTCGGAAGGAAAGCTGTCCCGATCCATGTATAGAAACTCGGTACGAAATAAACCAACTCCTTTTACGGCGCTCACGAGGGGATGGTCCAGCTCTCTAACAGAGCTGATATTCACGGATAAATCAAACTCCAGACCATCCTTCGTTTGGGAAGGGATTTGGGCTACTTCCTGCAGCTTCTCCCGCTCTTCTATCCAGCGCTGTTTCTTTTTTTCGTAGAGGGCAATCGTTTCCTGATCCGGATTAATATAAACCCTTCCCGTTTCTCCATCCATAATAATATAATCATTCGTCAGAATAGGCTGGTTCAGCTTGCCTTCTAGACCAAGCACGAACGGTATGCCAAGCGCTCTTGCCAAAATGGCTGCATGCGAGGTTTCCCCGCCTTCCAACGTGATAATGCCGACGACATGAGACGGGTTCAAATGAGCCAGCTGAGAAGGCGACAGCTCTCTGGCGACAAGAATAAAGGGCTGATTGTCGTAAGGTAGAACAATTTCCGGGGTGCCGAGCAAATGCTTCAGCAGGCGGTTGCCTACATCTTTAATGTCCAGCGCTCTTTCCTTCATATATTGATCCTCGAGTAAATCAAACATATCCGTAAAATGCTCAATGGCCTCTTTGACGGCGACTTCTGCAGCCTTATATTGTCTGCGGATAATCCCTTTCACTTCATTCATAAAAGCGGGGTCTTCCAAGATCGCCAGGTGCGCATCGAAAATATGTGATTCTTCCAACCCAATAGCACCCGATATTTCCTCTTTCATATGCTCGATCTCATGCTTAGAAGTACGAATGCCGTCATACAGCCGCTCGAACTCGGCCGTCAAATCAGAAACATCGATTTTTTTATCCTGCAAATCCCATTCCCAGTCCGGCAGTACAAAAGCCTTTCCCAATGCAATCCCGCTCGACGCACCGATTCCGTTGATCATGATGCTTTCCCCCCATCAGGTTGTTCCTCTTTCATAATGACGGACATGACGGACGCCTGTCCTTTCTTCACAGCCTTAAACGGCGCGAAATTCCACGATTTCACTTTATCCGGATTCGTAATCACCATAGGAGTGGCAAGTGATTTCGCATGTTTTTTCAGCTGTGCTACATTGAAACGAACAAGCAGTTCGCCTTGCTCTACATGGTCGCCTTCTTTGACATGCACATCAAAGTATTGCCCGTTCAAGCTCGAGGTATCGATTCCGATGTGCAGCAGTACCTCTAGACCTTCCTCTGTTTCGATCCCAACTGCGTGCTTAGAAGGATGAACGTGCTTAATCAAGCCTGACACAGGTGAAACCAATTCCCCTCGATCCGGTAAGAAAGCAACGCCCTCCCCAACGAGCTTGGCGGAAAAGATCGGATCGGGTACTTCCTCCAGCGGGATCATCCTTCCCTGCAGCGGAGAATGAAAATGGATATGCTCTAAATTGCGATGCATGATTTTCATCATTTCTTCGCGGATGAGTTCTGAGAACGTCCCAAACACGACTTGAACATTGCCGCCCCCAAGCCTAATGACCCCAACCGCCCCTAAATGTCTTAGCGCCGTCATATCCATTTTGCGATCGTTATCCAGCGTCAAGCGAAGCCTGGTAATGCAAGCCTCCAGTTTGACGATATTGCTTTTGCCGCCCAGTGCCTGCAGAACCAGAGGAGCCCGATAAGGAATATCTCCTACCCCTTCATCCAACGGAGATCCATCCTCTCGGCCCGGGGTCTGAATGTCGAATTTACGTATAGCCCAGCGAAACATAAAGTAATACACAATCGCGTAGATCACACCGATCGGTATAATCAGCAGGGCGTTCTTAGACAAATACGCATTGAGCATAAAATCAATAGCACCCGCAGAAAAAGAAAACCCGTGGTGTATATCCAAAGCATAAGTAATCCACATTGCCAGACCTGACAATAAAGCGTGCACTAAGAATAAATAAGGCGCCACGAACAAGAAAGCGAACTCTATGGGCTCCGTAACACCGGTTAAAAATGCAGTAAGCGCCGCCGTCATGAAGGTCGCCTTTACACGCGGCTTCAAATCTTCCCTGGCTTCACGAATAATAGCGAACGCGATAGCTGGAAGCGCAAACATCATGATCGGATAAAGTCCGGCCATAAACATGCCGGCTTCAGGATCCTGCGCAAAAAAACGTGGAATATCTCCAAATACCGTATTTCCGTCCTCTGTTTCATAAGCACCAAACTGAAACCATGCAAAGTTGTTTAATATATGATGCAAGCCGCTCGGTACAAGAAGCCTATGTAACACTCCGTATATAAATGCTCCAAATCCGCCTAATTCTAATATCGAATTGCTGTAATGCTTCAGACCAATTTCTATGCTCGATTGCAAAAACACCATAATGTAAGAAAATAAAATGGCAGCCGCTGACATAAAGATGGGGACAAATCGGGGTCCTCCAAAAAACTGAATGTATTCCGGAAGCTTCATGTCTTTGAATCGGTGATATGCAATAGCAGAAATCACACCAATGATGATGCCGCCTGTCACGCCGATATGTAATTTATGGTCCGTTAAATACGTCGTTACCTGCACGAATACATAATAACTCCATAATGCAGACATTCCAGCCGGTGCCGCATTGTCCGTCAAACCAAGTGCTACACAGACCGCGAAAATATAGGGCAAAAATAAAAATATGGAGCTGCCGGCAAGAGTTAATACTTCTCCAAAATTCGTCATTCCTTCCGGCCACTGAACATTCCCTAATCTCATGAGTATAGCAGCAGCAGGAAGTGCGATCATCGGAAGCATCAACGAACGGCCGAACTGTTGAAGATTGCCCATCCAATTCATTGTGGCTTCGCTCCTCTCAATCTCTATAAAGATCGTAAAGGTTCCACCTCATTTTGTCAAAATAAAAAACTTCAAAGCAAAAACGGACATGAGAAAAACTCATGCCCGTATAAGTCTACTTCGAAATTAAATGCTTTGGTTTCCTTGGTAGCCGGCTTGATGAAAAGCTAAGGAATTTTGCTGAGCTTGTTGTCCAGCAAAGGAGGAACCTTGATTTCCAGTTGAAGTAGGTTGGAAATACTGATTCACACTGTAGCCTGGTTGGTTGCCTTTATAGTTTGCTGTGTGGAATTGATTCGCATTTTGAAGCGGTGCAAAAGATTGCTGAGTAGCACTTTGTGCTCCGCCAAATGCCGCGCTGCTTTGGAAGCCAGCTGCTCCAAAGTTTTGTGCACCAAAGCTTTGAGGCTGGAAGCTTTGTTGGTAACTAGTACCCTGATTTGCCGTCGATGTCGGCTGGAAATACTGGTTTACATTGTAGCCTGCTTGGTTTCCTTTGTAGTTAGCAGTGTGGAATTGGTTAGAATTTTGCAGCTGAGTTTGTCCGCCTTGCTGAAACTGCTGTTGTCCACCTTGAGTCGTTGCTTGCTCAAATTGGTTCGTAGCGTATGGTGCTTGATCTCCAACATAGTTGGAAAGGTGGAACTGGTTCGCGCTTGCGTTTTGAGTGATGCCCTGCGAAACTCCGAATTGACCACGAGCCCCTGCTTGACCGGAATATTGAGACTGAACAAATCCGGTAGGTTGGAACGCTCTTTGCGCACCTTGGAAACCAGCTTGTTGTTGGTTGTACACTCTGCATCCTCCTAAAATCGCTCATCTAAAGTCCTCATTCACACCATGAGGCTTTCTATAGTTTTGCTAGGAGGCTGCCAAATTATGAGGTGACCATCCGAAAAATATTTATCCTTTTTTTGGCATCAGGATGGCATCCTCCACTTTAATACATCGATCCATAACGACCATTAAGCCATGATCCAAGGCGAGCTGTGCCGCTTCCTCATTGATAATCCCGGACTGCAGCCACAGCACCTTCGCGCCGATTTCAACCGCCTGCTCCGCAACGGGCCATACATGCTCGCTCCGTCTAAACACATCCACGACATCAACAGGCTCCGGTACATCGGTCAATTGCGGGTAACACTTCTCCCCTAATATTTCAGCTGCATTCGGGTTGACCGGAATAATCCGATATCCCTTCTCCTGCAGTGCGCGAGCAACCATGTGCGACGTTCTTTCCGGGTTTTCCGATAAACCTACAACTGCAATCGTCTTCGTGTTCTCCAGAATGACTTTTATTTCTTCTCGTGTTGGATTAACAAAGGACAATGCCTTCTGCTCCTCTCTGGCTTAAGAAGGGGCATATGTAATAGCCTGCTTGCCCAGAGCTTCCCAGCCCTTAATAAACTGCTGTTTATCCACTCGAAGCTGTTTCGTTTCTTTCAGAGGATCGTTAATATAAACATACTGTTTATCATACCCTACGACGAGAACCGTATGCTCTTTAAAGGTTGTACGAACTTTACCAGAAGGGGATTGCCATTCAACCCAATCCTCTGGAGGACTGTAATGCACGGTATTCCAAACCATGACAGGAACACCCTTAGCGATCGAAGCTTCGACCGCGCTAAAATCATTGCCAGTCAAATTCACTGCCGTTGGAATATACTTCTTCAGCAGCGCGAACATCGGACCGTTATATACACCGAAGCCCTTTGATTTCAGCGTGATATCTCCAACAAACCCAACGTGCGGGTTGCCCCAAGAAATGATGTTCCCATCTTTATCCTGAACAAGCGGTGTGTTATCCCGAGGCAGCTCTTTCTCCATCTCCATTTTCGTTTTCATAATTCCATTAAAATTGAGCAGCATCGTTAACGTAGTAATTTCACAGCCTCTCGGCAGTTCAGGATACTGCATAATCAACGGAGCATCGATGAGTGCCTTTTCCTTGACGGGGCCACCAGGTTCGGGAACGGATGTCTGACGATCTGCAGCATTCAATTCAGCATCTGTGAGTCCAGCTTGTACCGTAACCAAGGGAGGGTCCGAAGGATCCTTTTGAATGCTGGCGTACAAAATAGCTGTAAATACGCTGCTTGTGAACATCAGTGAAGCTACCAGCATCGACAGCGAAAAGCCTTTCATGATTTTCAGGATGTTCATACGACGATCCTATCCATGGGTTTGATGCTCCGTTACAAGTTCAACTTGTCCTCCCAACGCTCTCAAGTGGTCAAAAAATTGCGGATATGACTTGGCCACATGATGCGCGTCTCGGATTGTAAGCCCCTGTTTTGAACGCAATCCAACTATGGTCAGTGCCATGATGACCCGGTGATCATAATGGGCGTTGATTTCCACGCCTCCTTCTACTCCCTCTGGACGTCCGTGTACGATGATCTCACTCTGCCGTTCCTCGACATTCGCTCCAGCTTTGCGAAGCTCGGTCAGGAAATCGGTAATTCGATCGCATTCTTTATACCGTAAATTCTCGACATTATAAAACCTAGAGGTCCCCTCAGCAAATACCGACGCCGCCACCATGGCCAGTACGCCATCCGTAAATTCATCTCCGTCAAATTCACCTGCTTGAAGCGAGGCGTTGCCTTGAACGTGAACGATTCCGTCTTGATGTGTTAAAGGCACATTCATGGCCTTAAGTACATCAACGACCGCTCGCTCCCCTTGCTTGCTGTTCTCCAGCAGCCGGCGTACTTTCACATCGGAATTCGTCACTGCCGCAGCGGCCAAAATAGCAGCGGAGCCCGGATAATCACCTTGGACGATATATTCCCGAGCCTGATACTTCTGCTTGCCTGGAACTTTGAAATGCATTAAATCTGCAGCCGCTTCAATACGTATGCCCGCTTGCTCCAACACTTCCAGTGTTTGCCCTACAACAACTTTAGACTTTAAATCATCGGTCACGATAATTTCTGAATCTTCTTCCAGAAGCGGCGTTACGAACAATAGCGAGCTTAAATATTGGGAGCTGACCTTGCCTGACACGGTAATTCGGCCGCCTCTCGGCTGACCGCCGTAGATCGTAATCGGTAGCTTGCCATCGTTGTGCTCGACCTTGACGTTCATCTGCTCCAATGCAGCTATTAAATCGTCATGCGGTCTTTTTCCTAGCGACTCTGGATACGTATTTACAAAGGTCAGCTGTGGACAGAACGCAGCAACGGACATTGAAAAGCGAAGTACAGCACCTGCATTCCCAACATTCAATTGATCGGCATGTTTAGGACGGCTCCCGAAGCCGGTAATCACAATTTTTTCTTCATCCTCATTCAATACGGCGCCCAAGTCTTGTATACATCGGCGGATCGCCTCGCTGTCTTCGCTATGCGCCGGATAATACACGGTGCTTGTCCCTTCGGACAGTGCTGCAGCTAATAAATACCTTGTCGTATAGTTTTTGGAAGATAAAGCTTGGATATCCCCTTGCAGTTTGGATGTTGGCGTTACAATGGCTTTCATATTTCTATCTCTCCTCAATGATTTAAGTCCCTGCCGCATAGCCTAGAAACCCGAAGGCTATACCTAATCCGAATGTACTGATGAAGTAGATGGTTAGCGCATTCCACCTGCGCTCTAGCATCAACTTCAAAAATTCGACATTTAATGTCGAGAATGTTGTAAAGGCTCCCATGAAGCCAGTTCCTGCAAAAAGAAGCCATGAGGATCCGGAGCTTAACGCAGCGGAAAGCCATCCCAGCAGGAAAGAGCCGAGTAGATTTACTGTCAGTGTACCATATGGGAATCGCTTTGAGAATCGTTTAGATACAGCGGCCGTGACCAAAAATCTGGATACAGCACCTGCACTTCCGCCTAAGGCAACCGCAATGATCGACATCATTTCACATGCCTCCTTTTGTCTACAAAGCCTGCAGCCACATATCCGAAGCATGTAAATACAATTCCCAAAATGACGCTTAAGGCAACGTACAATACAGCAGTCCGCTCATTCGATGCAGCGAGCATGGCCCTCGTTTCGATACTGAAGGTGGAAAATGTCGTGAATGAGCCAAGCAGCCCTGTCGTAAGTCCTGCTTTCACCTCAGGAGAACTCAACCACCTGAAGGGGACCGCAAAAGTCAGAAAGCTTAAGCAAAAGCAGCCGGATACATTGCATATCAAGGTGGCCCAAGGGAAATCTTGTCCAGGAGCGTCTGCGCTAAAGATCAGCGAAATGCTGTAACGGAGAAGCGCACCTACAGCTCCAGCTGCTGCAATGGCATATATGAGATGTATTTCTTTACTGCCGGCACCTTTCAACTTATCAATTGTTCCATTGTTCATTCTTGATTTTCATTCCCCGCTGCATGCATAATATAGAAAAATCATTGTATTCCATTAGGAGGTCCTACCATGAATTATAAAACGATCACACCTCAAGAGGTAAAAAATAAATTATCTCAAGGTGAAGACTTATACATTATCGATGTCCGGGAAGACGAAGAAGTCATCCACGGTATGATTCCAGGAGCAAAGCACATCCCTATGGGGGAAATTCCTAATCGATTAGACGAAATCCCGAAGGATCAAGAAATCATCTTCGTCTGCCGAAGCGGTGGAAGAAGCGGTAGAGTATGTGAATATTTAAATCACTTCGGATACAGCCATATCATCAATATGGAAGGCGGTATGCTGGAGTACGCTCAAGATGAATGAGCGTCTTCCTGCCATGCCTTGTATTTAGCTAATATGTGTTCTACCACGTCTGTGACTGTCAGCTCATCCGTTTGAATCGAAATATGCGCGAATTGATAGGCATCCTTCCTCTCCTTCATCAGCCTCCTGATGTTTTCGAGCGGATTATCCGCGAGGAGAGGACGATTCGTGTCTTTGCTGACCCTTTGTACAATGGTTTCCTCCGAAGCTGACAGCGCTACAACCATGCCACCCCGCAGCATCATCTCGCGATTGCTTTCTCTTAGTACAGATCCACCGCCCGTAGAAATTACCTGATCGCTTCCATTCATAACTCGCTGAACCACCCGCTCTTCAACATCACGAAAAAAGCTCTGCCCGTGACGAGCAAAAATTTCAGGTATTGTCATCCCCGCCTCATCCACAATGAAGGCATCTGTGTCTACGAACTGCCATCCTAAGTGTTTAGCCAGTTCGATGCCAATCGTAGTCTTGCCGGTGCCCATGAAGCCAACTAAGACGATATTGGATTTATTCATTGACTCGCTTCACCTTCCACTTGCAGAAATCTAACCTATTATTTGAAGAAAACCATAGTAAAAATAGATACGATATTTAAGTATAAAAAACCAAATATTGGAGTAGTATGGTGATAGACCATTTCTTTATAAGGAGAGTGAGGGAAATTGACATCTTCTGCCTATCCCCCAGCGAACAAACTTATCCAAGATCGGCTGAACCGCATATTTGATCCCTACTCTGCGTTATGCAAAGAGGATGTCTTGTGGATCTTGGATTATGTAAAAAAAAGAGTGGCTGACGAAGACCCGAAATTGCTGGCTCTTTCTCAACCACGTCTATTAAAAAATTTTCATTATTTTGCTGAAATTGCGATGATGCTTATTCATCAGCGCAGTGTCTTTGATCAGGAATTAGACCGCATTAAGCTGTGGCTTCAAGAAGCATTATACGGTCTGCAGGTCGATGACCCGAGCAATGCTCATTATTCTTGACCGAACCACCCGAAGTGGAACGTTCCTTCTTTATCCACTCTTTGGAACGTATGTGCTCCGAAATAATCCCGCTGTGCTTGCAGCAGATTTGCAGGTAAACGCTCCGTGCGATAGCTGTCGTAATACGCCAACGCGCTGGCAAAGGCCGGCACTGGAATTCCATATTCCACCGCAGTAGATACAACTTGGCGCCATGCGCTTTGGTAATTTTCAACGACTCCTTTGAAATAAGAATCCAAAAGAAGGTTTTTCAATTCTGGATTTCTATCGTACGCGTCCTTGATGTTTTGCAGGAATTGAGCGCGAATAATACAGCCACCTCTAAAGATCATCGCGATGTTACCGTATTTCAAATCCCAGTTGTACTCTTCAGATGCCGCTCTCATCTGAGCAAAGCCTTGCGCGTAGGAGCAAATTTTGCTTGCAAATAAAGCTCTGCGAACTTGCTCAATGAACTGCTTTTTATCACCGCTAAACGGCTTTGTTTCCGGACCGCTGAGTACCTTGCTCGCAGCTACACGTTCTTCCTTCATGGCCGAGAGGCAGCGAGAGAATACTGACTCTGTAATGATGGACAAAGGCACGCCCAAGTCAAGTGCACTTTGACTTGTCCATTTTCCCGTACCTTTTTGTCCGGCAGTATCCAAAATGACATCCACCATCGGTTTACCTGTTTCAGGATCTTTCTTGGTGAAAATGTCAGCCGTAATTTCGATCAAATAGCTGTCCAATTCGCCTTTGTTCCATTCTGCGAAAATCTCATGCAGTTCATCCGTATTCAGGCCGAGAACACTGCTAAGCAGATGATAAGCTTCGGTGATCAGCTGCATGTCGCCGTATTCGATGCCGTTATGTACCATTTTTACATAATGACCGGCACCATCCGGTCCAATATAGGTACAGCATGGATCCCCGTTCACCTTCGCGGAAATTGCGGTAAGAATCGGTTCTACCAGCTTATATGCACTTTCTTGGCCTCCCGGCATGATCGCAGGACCTTTCAATGCGCCCTCTTCTCCACCGGAAACCCCCGTGCCAATGAAGCGGAAGCCCTTTGCTTCGAGTTCCTTGCTGCGTCGTTGTGTATCTGTAAACAGTGCGTTTCCACCATCAATGATGATGTCTCCTTCATCTAATAGAGGAACAAGCTGTTCAATGGTTGCGTCCGTTGGTCCGCCCGCTTTAACCATGATCAATATTTTTCTTGGCTTCTCCAACGATTCCACGAATTGTTCAAGTGTATATGCAGGAAACAGATTTTTATCTGGGTGCTCTTCCATCATTTCTTTTGTTTTTTGCTCTGATCTGTTATACACCGCAACCGAGAATCCTCTGCTTTCGATGTTCAGTGCCAAGTTCTTACCCATGACCGCGAGGCCGATCACGCCAATCTGTGATTTCGTCATGTTTCTTCCATCCTTTTATTAGATTTGATGAATATCTATGCACTAAAATTTATTCTACCTATTTTTGCCCATTTGTACAAATCATTTATCACTTTTTTTATATAATTTTCATATTTGCGAACAAAAGAAAAACGCCGAACACGGCGTATAAAATGTCGATCCTAACCTTTGCAGGATCATTAATGTTACGGTGAAGGCTGCTTTATAGCGCCCGAATCATGTTCAGAATACGCTTTACCAAGCTACATTTCCAATTTCATCATTTCTAATCTTAATTGTTTCAGACGGTCTTTCGACTGCTTCATGGCCGCTTGATCCCAAAGCTGCATCGCCTCATGCAACAGAGCCAATTCATAATCGATCTCCATGCGCAGCACCGGAATTCTCTCCTCTGCGCGTTTGTTTTTCCAAGCGTGAATAACCGAGTCTGCTGAAATCATCGGAGCCAGCTGTTCCGTCAGTACACCCGAGTCCTGATTGGATATCTCCACCGAGCGTATCACTTCTCCGAACAAGACGCTGTCGATTTGAACCTGTTTATGCTTAAAACGTTTGATGACGGCATGCCCCCGAGTCTCGCCGATTAACTTTTCGAGCAGCTGAGCGAGCCGTTCATCCTGTATGCTGTAATTGCCAACCATTTTATAACGGTCCATCGTTCTTTCAAACTTCAGTTTTATTAATTTTTTCCCGCTGCGGATCACGATGCTGAATTGGTTCTCGATCTCATTCCAATATAAGGAGTAATCCTCTTTAATTAATTCTTCAATAAAATCCTGGATTCGCCGGCGGTCAAAGCGAAGCTCAAGGTTACAATACTCAACAGCATAACCACGGTACACGGCAATCCCCTCCCGATCGATGGATTTTACAGAATTGTCTGAAAACTTTATAGTATTATCTTATTATGATGTATATGTTTTCGCAACAAGGAATGATGAGTTTTTTTGGCTGGATCCGCATTTTTTTAAAGCCCTTTCATTCACCGTGACTTCAGGCTACGAGGTTGAATCACTCGGTTTTAATACGGAAGCCCCGAAGCCCAGCAGGACGACAGCCGTCAGAACCAGTATGGCTAGATGCAGCGCAATATCCCCCAATGCTTTTCCCGCTGAGAGCTGCTCCAAAGCGTCGATCGCCCAACGCTGCGGCATAAACATGGAAACCTTCTGAAGGAAATCCGGCATGATGCTGACGGGCCAGAAGCAGCCTCCCAGCATACAAGTCGGCGTAATAATCATCGTCTGTACGTCCGAGACTACCTTCGGATTCCGGACTAATCCGGCTACTGCGCTCGCTATTCCCATTGTAGCCAATAAAAAACATTCTAAAACGAGAAAATGCTCGTATACCGAAATACCATAATCGTATCTTAAAATATAACGTGTCATCAGGAGAATGACAGCAATTTGAGCCGAGCCCATGATGAAGCTGCCTGCAAAATTGCCCAGCGCAATTTCCCATACACGGACCGGCGCAGCATAGATTCGGGACATCGTATTCCTGCTCCGATCCTCCAATATTGAATTGATGGATCCGTTCATCAAAGCCATAAGGAACATCAGCAGCATTCCGCTGGCCATGTAGATTCCGCTGTTCGGCGGCTTCTGGTCCATGTATTCCGCCTGAATCGGAATGTGCTGTCCTTCTCTGAGAAGGGATACCCACTGCTCCATGCCCCCCGCTTGTTCTGCTCCGCTCTGCCGAACAACAGCTGCCGTCTGCTCATACAATGCTGACGCCTGCTGCAATCCTGCTTTGAACACGATAGAGGAGGTGCTCACCTGAAACTGGTAAAGCTCGAGCCCGCCAGTCTGACCATTCCAAATCCTTTCCGTAAAATCTTCGGGAATATAGAGACCGATCAAATCTGCATCGTCCGTCACTTTCATATGGAGGGATGCATAATTCTTTTCCTGAATCCAATGAATCGGAATCATCTCTTCCATATCCTGAATCAGCATTTCACCTAATACCCCTTGATCGGCATTCAGCAAATGAATATCGATCGGATCGGACGATTCTTGCTTAGCCATGACGGTGAATAAAGATACAACCACTGCCGGGAGCACCAAATAAAACAGCCAGCCTTTCTTACCGTTCAGCGTCCGCCTTATAACGTTTAACGCGATAATGATGCTACGCATGGTACCCCACCTTTTTATACAAGATTCCAGAAATGATACTGAGTACGACAAGTATACTTCCTAATACCGTAAGATGAGGCACGATTTTTGGCCAGTCCGCGTCCAGCATTAGCTTCATCATTCCATCCGAAGCCCAGTAGCTGAGGGTGAATTGGGCTGCATTTGTAAACACTTCTGGCGTAAAGCCTCCGCTTAAGAAGGTCATGATAATGATCAATAGACTGAAAAACGTGCCGATCAATTTCGGTGATTTCACTGTGAACGCCAAAATCAGTGCCAAGCTGTTCGAGCATAAAATCATCAGTAAGCACAGTGCACCCATTCCCAGCCATTCTTTTCCCCAATACACATCGAAGGCAGCTGAACCAACCCCTATAATCACCAGTGCTTGAACCATCGATATAATGATATTGCCGGTCAGCTTTCCCGCTACGATCGAGAGCGGCTTTACGGGTGCCGCGCTCAGCCTTGTCAGTGTCTGCTCTTCTCTTTCCTGCGCCATACTGATGCTGGCAGACATGCCCGCATACAGCATGAACATGACCAGCATCGCCGCCGCATAATACTGCACCGCGGAATGGTCCTTACTCGACTCATTGAGTCCATTCAGTATGACGTGCTCCTGCACAGGCGATGTCGAGGCCTTGACATTCCAATCCGTTGCGCTGTTCATCTGAACGGCCGCCGCGTTCTGCATATTCCGCAGCAGCATATTCGTATAGAATAGACCGACTTCGTTATGCAAGGAATTTTGCCCGGGAACCATCTGCCAAACCCCTTCCCTGCCCGCTGCCAGCTGACTCCATGAATCCGCAGGAATCATTAGGCCAAAGTCCGCCTTTCCCGATTCAACCTCCTCGGTTAACTGATTCTCTGTTTTCATTAACGTTACGCCCAAAGCAGATTCATTCACAAGCATCTGTTTCATCTCGTCTGTATTTGCCAAGCTTGTCTCCTCGATATAGACCGCAAGTCTGAAACCCATTAGATCTGATTCAGGTTTGAATACAGGCGCTAGCGCAGAGCCAAGAATGAAGATCAGCAGTAAAGGCAAAAGGAACAGCAGAAGCCATGTTGTCCGAAGACGGAACAGTATCTTTATTTCATTCCAAGCGATTTGATAATAGGCTTTCATGGAACTTTCCCTCCCCTAATCCCGCAGCGTTCGGCCCGTAAGAGATAAGAAAACCGATTCGAGATCCGGCTCAATGCGATTCAATGAGCGGATGCGAACATCATGCTTGGATAAAATGAACAATATATCCTGTAAATGAGCCTGTGAAGTGTGCAGATACAAGGTGAGTTCCTCGCCATTTTGATCAACCTTGAAAATACGCGGATGCTGTCTGAGCTCCTGCACTGCTTCATGATTCACTTTTTCCGTAAGCACTACGATTTTTTCTTCCTCTTTCAGCTGATCCACCAACTCGCTCTTCGTGCCTTGCGCAATCAATCGTCCATGATCCATAATCGCAATTCGGCTGCAGATCGCCTCGACTTCCTCCATGTAATGGCTTGTATAAATAATTGTAGAACCGCGCTCATTCAAGGCTTTGACCGATTGCAATATATGATTGCGGGATTGCGGGTCAATTCCAACGGTCGGCTCGTCCATAATGAGCAGCTTGGGGCGATGCGTAATGGCACAGGCGATATTCAAGCGTCGTTTCATTCCCCCGGAAAACGTAGATGCATGATCATGGGAACGGTCGCTTAAACCAACAAAATCTAGCGATTCCTCAACAGCTTTCTTCAACTCATCGCCCCTTAATCCATACAGCTTAGCAAAAAAGGTGACATTCTCCTTCGCCGTCAAATTGCTGTACACAGCGATGTCCTGCGGTACTATGCCGATCTGGCGCTTTACCTCGAGCGGCTGCTTTGATACAGATGCACCGCCAATGCGTATTTCTCCTTGATCTGGTTTGAGCAAGCCGGCCAACATGCTGATCGTGGTGCTCTTACCTGCACCGTTAGGCCCGAGCAGTCCGAAAATTTCTCCCTTTTGGATCGTCAAAGATAAATGATCTACTGAAATGACATTGCCATATCTTTTCATAAGTCCTGTGGCCTCAACCATCGCCATCACGAATCTCTCCTTTATATCCACACTTCAACAAATTTCACTCTATGTATTGATTGTAGTTTGACCTCATGAAATCTTCATCTAGATTAAGTCATTTATGCGCATGACTAAAGTCATATTCCGCTAAATTTATGCTATAATTTGAGCGTTGATCCTATAAGATCGGGTTTGCAACGAAAACCCTGCACGAGACTACGGACTGCTCCCATTGGAGGTTAAGCAAGCATGGATCGTATCCTATCTGCCATTCGTTATGTGACCATGGTCGTCCCTTTTTTCGTAACGATCTATTTGGAATCATTCGATTCTTATGCCCATTATGTCTTGTGCTTGCTCACGATGATTGGACTTATACAGCTCTGCAGATGGCGAAGCGAATTGACTTATTATCCATTACGGATTATAGAAGCCGGGGCTGGCGCATGGATATTTTTCAATTATGAAGGCATTTTGTTTATTTGTCTCTACTCTACTTTGTTTTCTGTATTTACATCCAAACCGAACCGTCCACAACCATTGCTGGTCGTCGTGATATGGGGGATTCTTAGCTATGCGCTGCACGATCAGGAATCCGTGCTTCAGTGGACGGTCCATCTGCTGTTTGCTGTCATTTGCGGCTTCTGCTGGCTCCTCTATTACGCTTTTAGACAAAGCGATCATATGAGAGGAGTTTACGATCAGTTGCGTCAGAAGCACTACGAGCTGGAGGCGACGAAGCTGCAGCTAGCAGAACAGTCGAAGCATATCAGCCAGCTTGCGGCACGAGAAGAGCGTAACCGGATTTCGCACGAAATCCATGACGACTTGGGCCATCAACTCATTCGGATTAAAATGATGTCCGAAGCAGCCATGCACGTGTTTCCAACTCAACCGCACAAATCGGCAGAGATGTTCGAACAAGTACGGGATCAATTAAGCAGCGCGATGGAGCGTCTCCGCTCAACTGTTCGAAGGCTCAAACCGAATGAAGAAGAGCTGCAGCGTTATTCACTGGAAAGGCTCATGGAAGAGCTGTCCGAGAGTTCGGTCGGACCCGATATCCAATATACGATCGAGGGTGCACCCTACCCGCTATATCCTAGTGAGGAATTCGTCTTATACCGCAATACTCAGGAAGCCGTCTCTAATGCTGTCAGACACGGGAAAGCGACGCGTATAGCCATTGTCCTTCGATTTAGTTCCGGCGGCGTGCAGCTCACAATTCGCAATAATGGCGCAGTACCGGATCGTATTGACAGCTTGGGCTTGGGTCTCAGAGGAATGAAAGAAAGGGTGCGCGTGTTTGGCGGTAAAGTCGAGATCGGCTTAACGCCCGAGTTCGAAGTTCGTACGGTGCTGCCAAGAAACTGGGATGCAATCGGATAAGGAAGGAGCAGTATGGATGGTAAAAGTATTACTTGTTGACGATGATTCCTTCATTCGAGAAAGTTTAAAAATGATTTTTGATTTGCAGCCGGATTTAGAGGTCGTTGGAACGTGCGGCAACGGTCAAGAAGCGCTGCAATTTGTGCGGCAGCAGCCACTAGATGTCGTTGTAATGGACATTCGAATGCCGATCTGCGACGGCGTTGAGGGAACGAAACGAATAAAGTCCGAATTTCCGAACGTCAAAATATTGATTTTGACCACCTTCGATGACGACGAGTATATCGCTCAAGCAGTAAAATATGGAGCAGAAGGCTATATGCTGAAAAATGTATCTCCCGCCGAGATTATGGAGGGCATTCAAACCGTTGCGAAAGGGAATATGCTCGTTCATCCGCAGATCGCCCGCAAGCTGTCACAAATGGTCCAAACTACGCGCAGTGGGGTAAAGAAATCATTAGCTGATTTCCAGCTCACCTCCACGGAAGCGGCGATCGTTGAAAAAATCGCAGACGGACTTTCGAATAAGGAAATTGCCTCTGCTTTGTTCCTAAGTGAAGGAACGGTGAAAAATTACGTTACGGAAATCCTCAGTAAACTCGAGCTTAGAGACCGTACGCAGATCGCAATCTTTTATCTCAAGCAAATCGATGCATCCTAAAATCATAAGACATCAGAAAAGGAGATTTACCATGACATTCAAGGGATTTACTGCAGAAGATTTTGATACGTTTCAAATTGACGGTTTAGAAGCGAGGATGGAAGCGATCCGCTCGCGAATACAGCCCAAATTCCAAGCCATTGGAGAACAGCTCAGCAGTGATTTATCTGCACTAGCAGGTAATGAAATGTTCGTCCACATTGCCAAGCACGCGAGACGAAGCGTCAATGCACCGAAGGATACATGGATGGCTTTTTGCCATAACAAACGTGGATATAAGCAGCATCCCCATTTTCAAATTGGTCTGTTTGACGATCATGTATTTGTATGGCTGGCTTTCATCTACGAACTGCCGGATAAGGCGGCGATGGCAAAACGCTTTTTAACGAATTGGAATACGTTCTATTCCACCATTCCAGACGATTTTGTATTCTCGTTCGACCATATGCAGAAACAATCCAGCTCGAATTCGCTCATGACCGAAGCAGAATTGAAAAAGCAGGTCGAGCGCTTCCGTGACATAAAAAAAGCCGAGCTGTTAATCGGCAAGCATATAGCCAAAGAGGATCCGCTGCTGCAAAATGGAGAGGCATTCTTGGACGTTGTCCGCAGCACATTCGAGACTCTTATGCCCATCTATCGTCTTGCATTCTAATGGTGCAAGGCGAATATGCAGCAGCAGTCATGAGTCATACCCATTCTCAATGAATAAAGGGTGCGGGGATTATTAAGCCCCCGCACCCTTTATTCATCTATCAACCCGCCTGACAATCATATCACGAACCGTTACGATGCCGCGGTACGTTCTTCTTTTCTCATCACCTGCATATACCCGTACAGCAGGCCGAGTCCCAATATACATACAACACCGCCGACTACAAACGGCAGTCCAATCTCAAAATGAAACAAACCTGTCGCAAGCAGCGGTCCGAAAATACGGCCAAGGCTGTCCATCGAAGAGCTTAAGCCTGAAGCAATGCCTTGGCTCACCCTCGTCTTTTGGGTAATAAGCGATGTGATGCATGGACGCAGCAGCGCATTCCCCGAGCTAAATACGCACAAATAGATGGTCGCGGTGACAAAACTGTCGGAAAGCAGCAGAAGGAAAAATCCGACGGAGGACAAAATTAACCCGACCAAAATAAATTTGTTTTCATCGCCTTTTTTCACATACCTGCGGATGATCCCGCCTTGGATCAGAGCACCGATGACTCCGCTTATTCCAAGCATGATTCCTACATCAAAAGCATCGGCACCGATCCGCTGACTTTGAAACAGCTGAAACGTGCTTTCCAGACCGGCCATCGTAAAAGCAATGATAAAGCCTAATATATAAAGAAATTTCATTGGTCCGGCGAAAGCGGTCCAACGCGATACCTTCGGAGCTCCCTTCTGAGTACGTCTCTCCGGCGGCAGCGATTCGGTCAAAAAGCGGGCTACGAACACAAATAGCAGCAGGGCAAGTCCAGCGGATACAAAGAAAGGTACGGCATTTCCCAACCCGCTCAGCAAGCCTCCAATAACAGGCCCAAAAACGAATCCTGTTCCAATGGACATGCCGACAAGCCCCATTCCCTTCGTCCGGTTTTCCTCACTGGTAATGTCCGCAACATAGGCAACCGCACACGATGTGACCGCGCCAGAGAACATACCTCCCAGTATTCTAGAGACATACATCAGCGGCAGCGATTCGGTGCCTATCCCGAAAATAAAAAAGCTCGCGCTGAAGCCGATCGTACCGATCATCATAATCGGCTTCCGCCCTACCCGGTCCGATATTTTTCCCCATATCGGGGACATAAAGAAGGATACGGCTGAGTAGATCGCAAGCAGCAATCCTAAATGTATAGCTCCGGCATCCTGTTCCTCGATAAGTTCCGGAACAATGGGGATAATGATAGCAAAACCAAGAAAGACTGTAATGAGCAGGATCATAATGGTCCCCAGTTGTCTTTTCATCGTCCTTGTTTCCTCCTGTTTTTATTCATATATGCCTAATCCGTTTATTATCAGGTCATAGAAAAATGTAACATAAATCACAAAGGGAATACAAAAGAAATAAACGTGAACGTTTGAAAGAATGAATGGAAAAGCAACTTGTTTTTTGCTATACTCATTAATTAATTTGGCAATCTCTCTTTCCCGGGGACCCATCTCGCAACACCGAATAATTCATTGCATCTACATAATGCATTTGGGAAACATCGCTAACCTTTTATATATTACAGTAACGAAGGGACAGATCATAGAAATGGACCAAAGCCGCACACCGTTGTTTTCGGCCTTATTAGAACATGCGAAACGGGATCCGCTGCAATTTCACATTCCCGGTCATAAAAAAGGTCAAGGAATGGACAATGAATTCAAAGAATTTATCGGCAGCAATGCCCTTTCGATCGACTTGATCAATATTGCGCCGCTTGACGATCTGCATCAGCCTCATGGTGCCATCAGAGAAGCGCAGGAGCTCGCCGCGCATGCTTTCGGTGCTGACCATACCTTTTTCTCGGTGCAGGGGACCAGCGGCGCAATTATGACCATGATCTTATCGGTGTGTAAAGAAGGCGATAAAATTATCGTTCCCCGCAACGTTCATAAATCGGTCATGTCCGCCATTATTTTTGCAGGCGCGAAACCGGTATTTATTTCACCGCAAATGGACGAGAGCTTAGGAATCGCCCACGGCATTACAACTCGCTCGGTGCGTAAAGCATTAAAGCTTCACCCTGACGCCAAGGCCGTGTTAGTGATCAATCCAACCTATTTCGGCGTATGCACCCATTTGAAGGAAATCGTTGATTTAGTACACAGCTATGGAATACCTGTCCTTGTCGACGAAGCGCATGGCGTGCACATTCATTTTCATGAGAAGCTTCCGCTGTCTGCGATGCAAGCCGGCGCCGATATGGCCGCTACCAGTGTGCATAAACTGGGTGGCTCTTTGACCCAAAGCTCGGTATTAAATGTAAAAGAAGGCTTGGTCAATCCGAAACGCGTCCAATCGATCATCAGTATGCTGACGACCACATCCACCTCTTATCTGCTGCTCGGTTCCTTGGATACATCACGCAAGCAGCTTGCGCTGCACGGCAGAGAACTGGCACAGCGTGCCATCGATCTAGCGGAATACGCCAGAACGAGGTTGAATGAAATTAAGGGCTTGTACTGCTTCGGTCAAGAGATACTGGACGGTGAAGCCGCTTATGACTACGATCCGACAAAGTTGACCATTCACGTCAGGAAGCTTGGACTGACAGGCTATGACGTTGAAAATTATTTAAGAGAACGCCACAATATTGAAGTTGAGCTGAGCGATATGTACAACATTTTGTGCATCATCACGCCTGGAGATACGCAGCAGACGATTGATGCTTTAATTGATGCATTCGAAGCTTGCTCCAAAGAGCATTACCACCTCGAAGAGGCCAATCTCGTCCGAGTAAAAACGCCTGAAATTCCACATCTCTCGCTTTCTCCAAGGGACGCTTTCTATGCCGATACAGAAGTGATTCCCCTCAAAGAAGCGGCGGGCAGAATTATCGCTGAATTTATTATGGTGTATCCTCCTGGAATCCCTATTCTTCTTCCAGGTGAGGTCATCTCGCAGGAAAATATCGATTACATTGTAGAGCATATCGAGGTCGGACTGCCTGTTCAAGGGCCGGAGGACAAAACCGTTCAAAATGTAAAAGTGATCGTTGAAACGTCGGCTATCTTCTAGATTCCCACGGTTCCACAAAAAAAGCTCGATCTCCTTCATAAGGAAATCGAGTTTTTTCGGCTTGTCAAATACTCAGGCCATGATTTTGATCTTCCCTATCCAAATCGTCTCCGCTGCACTGAAGCCAAAAATGCATACATCGATACCGATGCATGCATTGTGGGTGTCAAAATTAAAATTCCTGCTCATCAACAAGCTGATTATAAGCCTCTTCTACCTTGGCCCACTCTTCATCGTCCGCAATATCTTCTAAATAAGTATCGCCGTCTCGTTCTGTCAGACGAAGAATAACTGCATCGGCTTCCAAGTCTTCCTTCTCCAGAAGAACAGCATACCGGTTGCTGTCCACTTCGAACGTATCCACAAGAAGCATTTCCACTTCGTTGCCATCTTCATCCGGGATCGTGATGATGTATTCTTCTTCCATATCGTGTTCATGCTGCTGGCTCATAAGGTACCTCATTTCCAAATAAGATGTATTCCCATGTATCGTAACATTTGCCCCCATCCGGGTCAAATGGCCCAGGCTCATTATGGTGCCAGTGAACGAATCACCTTCTGTGAGACGAGTGCGTACTGCTTTGACCCTTCGGGCTTCATATAGATTTTCACAGTATATTTGCCAACCTGCTTAAAATTCAATTCAATCGTTGGCGTCGTCATCCATAAATTTTCCTTGTGATCCTTCACTTCGTCCTCATAGGTATACACCGTATCGCCAAACGGATCTTCAATCGTGGTCTTAATCGCACTGATTTTATTATAAATGCTGTCTACTTGCGTGAAAATGACAAATTCATGCTTGCCTTTTTCGACATCTCCAAATGGGATCATGTTTTTCGGGTCCTTTGCAAGAAGCAGGGAAACATGCACGTTCGGCTTATATACTTTTACCGTCTGTGTTTTGTCGTCCCACTCCACCATACCCTGTAATTGGTTAGCAATGTCCCGCAATGGAAGCATCGTTGAACCATCCTCTGTCAAGAGCGCGGATGTGCCCATACTGCTGCCATTCACAGATACTTTAACCTTCTTCGCCTTCACCCATTCGAATGCATCATCCGCAAAAGCCGTTACGGAGCTCGTAATGCCGATAATGCAGATGACCGCTGCAAGTTTACGTAAATTCATATTTTGCCTCCACCTTCTATGCTTTCTTGTTTGGTTATACTCCTAAAGCTGGAAATAGTTGCGGAGAAAATATGAATCAAATGGCCTCAATATAAAGAGGTATGCGAATGACTTAAATTAAGCCCTTCCTATGCAGCACGGTCAATATTCGATAAAAGTCAAGCGACCCATTCTCCGGATTAAGCACCAACTGTCCTTCTACTGCAGCTTGAACTGCATCCGCAGCCCAGGTAGGAATCTCTGGTTGGTTGTGGAGCGTTTCCAAACTCTGAATTCTCTCCCCAAGCCTTTGATTTTCCGCTGCAAGCTCATTCATATGGCGCCGGAGCTCTTCTACTTGTCGCTGCAATTCTTCCATTTGCTCGGCCTCCTTTAGTCGGTCTACCTTTTCCAATGCGGCATAAAGTCTTTCCCATGGAAAACGACGTCCAGGACAATAGGGCTTCCCTGTAGGATTTATCTGATAATGGCCAATGACATAATAGGGAGTTAACGAAAACTCCTTTTGCCAAATCTCATAAATTTGATCCTGGATGTATCGGTGCAGCTTGACGGATGCATTAAACTGCTCCGGAGTCAATTCGCCGACCATTCCCTCATGCTCGATGGATACACAGTATAGATTGGGATTCACGCCCATCTTTCGTACGACCTCAGCCTCGGCGTTTGGAATTTGCTCCTTAGGTATTCCCTGAGCCCAAGCCATTCGTTTAATATCCACATACTGATGAATTTCGCCGGCTTTGGAAATGCCAAAATGAGCAGACGATACCCGATTGTCCGGACTCCGGAACCATGCATCCATACTGGACATCGTACCAGCAGAAATGTGGTTTACAATCACAAAAGGGACATAGCCTTCGCGGCTGCTTGAATTGGTATGCTCATTCCCCATCCATGTAATCTCCATCACGTCACCCCTCCTGCGGGAATATCACTAGTCTATTCACCAGCACAAGAAAAAGTTCCATGATCGGCACGAGATGAATTTGTTGAAATATGCGGTTGCCCGGGAAATGAAAGAATCGATTTTCAGTCTCCAGGTTCCAAGGAGATCAAAATACAAAATTACTATTGTATTATATTATTTTACATTTTTCAATCACAATTCAAGTGTATGATTTTATACCTTAAAAAGGAAAAAAATAATGTAAAATCATTAGTTAAGTCCGTATAATTGTGTAAAAATGAAATCTCTTAAAAATTAAGAGAGCCATTTTAAAATCCCTCAGTTAGAATGGAGTTATCCAGACAACATTCTAAATGTACGAGGTGATTTAAATGGC